>CAIYZB010000443.1 GCA_903930545.1 uncultured Alphaproteobacteria bacterium | reverse complement strand
GGTCCATCAGGCCCCGGGCGCTCTCATTGGAGACGATTTCGAAGTGATAGGTCTCACCCCGGATCACAGTGCCAAGGGCGACATAGCCGTCAAACCGCTGGCCTGCGGCGCGATGGCCACCTTCTTCGGCCATGGCGATGGCCGCCGGGATCTCCAGGGCCCCGGGCACAGTCACCACCTCAAATTCCGCCCCATGGGCGGTGATCACATCACACGCGCCCTGAAGCAGGGCGTCGGCGAGATCGTCATAAAACCGGGCCTCAACAATGAGGATGCGGACCTTGTCTTCAAGCATGTTCAGTTTCCTGTCGAAACGACCCTTTAGGCCGTTTCACGCCACCGCGCGAGGTACCGCGCCAGCATGTCGATTTCGAGATTGACCTTGGCCCCCACGGTCAGGCCGCCAAGGGTCGTCACATCCCAGGTGTGAGGGATGAGGTTCACGCCAAAGGTGTCGTCCTCCACCTCGTTCACCGTCAGGGACACCCCGTCCACAGTGATAGACCCCTTGGGCGCGATGAGGCGATGCAGGGGCCGGGGCACCCGGAACGTCACCCGGTGAGAGCCGCCCTCGGACTGGATGGACAGGACTTCGCCTAGGCCATCCACGTGTCCGGACACGATGTGCCCCCCAAGCTCATCCCCGACCCTGGCGGCGCGCTCCAGATTGACCCGGTGGCCTTCAGTCCAGGCCCCGAGGGTGGTGAGATTGCGGGTCTCGCCGGAGATCTCCACCGCAAACCAAGATTCACCCTTCTCCACGATGGTGAGGCAGCAGCCTGAATGGCTGATGGAGGCTCCGATATCGATGGTCGACAGATCGAAGCGGGTCTCGACCTCGAAGCGAAGATCGCGATTGGTCTCCCGGACCGAGCGGACGGTGCCGACGTCAGTGACAATGCCGGTAAACATTCAGATCCTCACATACCGTTCCATCAGATCGCGACCCATTTCGCGCACCTCCACCCTGCGGAAGGCAAGGGCATCGGCCAGCCGATCAAGGCCGAGATCGGCAATACCGGCCCTGCCCTCGCCGCCGATCAGGATCGGGGCCCGGAACCAGACCAGTTCATCCACCAGATCGGCTTTCAGAAAGCTTGCCGCAACCCGACCTCCGCCCTCGATGAAGATGTCGCGGAGCCCACGCCCTTCAAGGGCAGCCAGGACATCCACGGGTTCCCGGTGGGCAAGGGTGACAACCTGAACACCAGCTGCCACCAAGGCCTGATCCGGGGCCGAGAGGGTGAGGACCAGGGTCGGGATTTCCCGGGCTGTGACCGCCAGACGGCTGGTGGCGGAAAGCCTCTGGGCTCCATCCAGCACCACTCGGGCAGGATGGGGGCCATCATAGCCGGGCAGGCGGACATTCAGTTCGGGATCATCGGTCAGGGCTGTGCCGATGCCGACCATCACAGCCTGATGCCCGGCGCGCATCTGGTGGGTCTCAGCCCGGGATTCAGGCCCGGTGATCCAGCGACTTTCTCCGGTCGCAGTGGCAATCCGTCCATCCAGGGAGGTGGCGAGTTTCAGCGTGACCGTCATGGTCAGCGCTCGTCTTCCCCGTCCAGTCCTTCGCCATCCAGACCTTCCTTGCCGAGGAAGTCTGCAAAGTCCTTGGTCTCGCGAAAGTCGCGATAGACTGAGGCGTAGCGGACATAGGCCACGTCATCGAGGGCCTTGAGGGCCTTCATCACCAGCTCGCCCACGGCAGCCGAGGGCAGCTCGGTCTCGCCCATGCTTTCCAGCTGGCGGGTTATGCCATTGACCAGACGCTCCACCCGCTCGGGTTCGACCGGTCGCTTGCGGATGGCGATGGAGATGGAGCGGACCAGCTTTTCGCGATCAAAGGGCGTGCGGCGTCCCGAACGCTTCAGAATGGTCAGTTCACGCAGCTGCACCCGCTCGAAGGTCGTGAAACGGCCACCGCATTCCGGACAGAGACGACGCCTGCGAATCGAGACGCCGTCATCTGACGGGCGGGAGTCCTTGACCTGACTTTCAGCGTGTCCGCAGAATGGGCACCGCATGATCTAGCCCCTTTGACTGTGGCTACCCCTAGATACAGGGCTTAGCCATAGATGGGGAAGCGTTTCGTCAGGGCCAGGACCTCGGCCTTGACCTTGGCTTCGACGGCAGAATTGTCGCCGCCGGTGGCTACGCCATCCAGGACTTCACCGATCCAGGTGCCGACCTGACGGAACTCGGCTTCACCAAATCCGCGGGTGGTGCCTGCCGGCGTGCCGACCCGCAGGCCGGAGGTCTGCATGGGCGGAAGCGGATCGAAGGGGATGCCGTTCTTGTTGGTGGTGATCCCGGCCCGCTCCAGGGCGATCTCGGCGTCGACCCCGGACACGTCCTTGGGAGTCAGGTCCACCAGCATCAGGTGGCTGTCGGTGCCACCGGAAACGATCTTGAAGCCCGCAATCTGGAGGCTGTCAGCCAGGGCCCGGGCATTGAGCACCACCTGCTGGGCATAGGCCTTGAATTCCGGCCGCAGGGCCTCTCCAAAGGCCACAGCCTTGGCGGCGACGACGTGCATCAGCGGGCCACCCTGAAGTCCGGGGAAGACGGCGCTGTCGATCTTCTTGGCCAGCTTCTTGTCATTGGTCAGGATCAAGCCGCCCCGGGGACCGCGCAGGGTCTTGTGGGTGGTGGTCGTGACAATGTGGGCGTGGGGGAAGGGATTGGGATAGGCCCCACCGGCCACCAGACCGGCATAGTGGGCGATGTCCACCATCAGCAGGGCTCCGACGCTGTCGGCGATCTCGCGGAAACGGGCAAAGTCGATATGGCGGGAATAGGCCGAGCCCCCGGCGATCACGACCTTGGGCTTCTCGGCCAGGGCCACCGACGCAGCCTCATCATAATCGATCAGGTGATCCTGCTGGCGCACCGCATAGGCCACGGGACGGAACCACTTGCCCGACTGGTTGACGCTCTTGCCATGGGTCAGGTGACCGCCGGCGGCCAGATCCATGCCCATGAAGGTGTCGCCCGGCACCATGGTGGCCATGAAGACCGCCTGATTGGCCTGGCTTCCGGAATGGGGCTGCACATTGGCGTAATCACAGCCGAACAGCTGCTTGGCCCGTTCGATCGCCAGAACCTCAGCCTCGTCCACCACCTCGCAGCCGCCATAATAGCGTTTGCCTGGATAGCCCTCGGCATACTTGTTGGTCAGGACGGACCCTTGGGTCTCCAGCACGGCGCGGGAAACGATGTTCTCCGAGGCGATCAGCTCGATCTGATCCTGCTGGCGGGATTTCTCCCCGGCCACGATGCGGGCCAGAGCGGGATCGGACTGATCCAGGCTCGCGCCAAAAAAGGCGTCGGTGGGCGTCTGGGTGTGAACGGTCATGGGCGGGCCTTTCGGGAATCTGGGGAGGGATGGCGGCCAGACGGGCTCTCTACCCGGTTCGGACCACGGCTCCAAATCTTGAGATGGGGACGGAAGAAGTCTGTTCCGGGCCATGGCCTCAGGAACACGCTTTGCACCGGGGGTGGATCCGTGCCCGGGCATAGGGGCCGCTCACCAAGGGCAGCACAGCAGGACAGGTCGACGCGGATGGTCTTGCGGGGATCGGTGAAGTTCGGCGCACTCCGATAGCGTTGCTACCGATATGCGCCTCACTTTCACGTCGGGCAAGGGCCTCAGGCGGCGTAGCCGCCCACGCGCTGGATGTTGCAACGGGTCCAGAGGGATTCCAGGGCCTCGGCCAGGGCGTCCATCATCTCGTCCGTATGGGCCGGGCTGGGGGTGAAGCGCAGGCGCTCCGTCCCGCGGGGCACGGTGGGATAGTTGATCGGCTGGACATAGATGCCGAAGTCGCTGAGCAGGATGTCCGAGATCAGCTTGCAGTGGACGGGGTCGCCTACAAGGACCGGCACGATGTGGCTGACCGAGGGCATGACCGGCAGACCAGCCTTGGCCAGGCGAGCCTTCAGGGCCGCCGCGCGCTCCTGATGAGCATCACGGACCTCGTTATGTTCCTTCAGATAGCGGATCGAGGCCACAGCCCCAGCGGCGAGGGCCGGCGGGATCGAGGTGGTGAAGATGAAGCCGTCGGCATAGGAACGGATCGCATCGACGATGACGGCATCGGCGGCGATATAGCCGCCCATGACGCCAAAGGCCTTGCCAAGGGTACCCTCGACAATATCGATCTCAGCCATGACGCCGTCGCGCTCGGCAACGCCGGCCCCGCGCGGGCCATACATGCCCACAGCATGGACCTCATCGAGATAGGTCATGGCTCCGTACTTCTTGGCCAGAGCTACCGTGGCCTTCATGTCGGCAATGTCGCCGTCCATGGAATAGACACTCTCAAAGGCGATGACTTTCGGGGCATCGACCGGGGCTTCCAGAAGCAGCTGTTCCAGATGGGCCAAGTCGTTGTGCCGGAAGACCCGGCGCTGATCACGGCCACCGGCGCGGATGCCGGAGATCATGGAATTGTGGTTCAGCTCGTCCGAGAAGATGATCAGACCCGGCAGGATCTTGAACAGCGTCGAGAGCGAAGCCTCGTTGGACACATAGCCCGAGGTGAAAAGCAGAGCCGCTTCCTTCTGGTGAAGGTCGGCCAGCTCGCGCTCGAGTTCCACGTGATAGTGGGTGGTGCCGGAGATGTTGCGGGTTCCACCGGAACCGGCCCCAGCCTCTTCGATGGCCGTGTGCATGGCGTCCAGGACAACAGGGTTCTGGCCCTGACCGAGATAGTCGTTGGAACACCAGACCACGACGTCACCCCGGGTGCCGTCTTCCATGGTCCAGGTGGCGCGCGGGAAAGCCCCGCGGTGGCGTTTCAGGTCGGCAAAGACCCGATAGCGACCTTCAGCGTGGATGCGTTCCAGCGCGGTATGAAAAGCGGCCTTGTAATCCATCGAACTCGCTCCGGACCCGACGTTCCAGCGCCGCTTCCGGTCCCCTGTGATTGGCAGCTTTTGGCACCGCCGATTTGGGTTGTCTATAATCCCTGACCCTTATGGGGCTTGATATTCGTCAAACACCGCGCCTGTGGCGTGAATGCCCCGGTTCTAGGGGGCCAGTTCCCCGCGGAACATCTTCAAAATGGCGGAAAAATCCTGTCCCCGGCCACCAAGCTGGTCGAACAGGGCATAGAGACCCTCGGCCTGGGCCCCCATGGGCGTCGCGGCTCCGGATTTCGCTGCCGCTTCCTGGGCCAGTTTGAGATCCTTGAGCATCATGGCCGTGGCAAAGCCACCCTCATAATTGCGATTCGACGGTGCCGTGGGCACCTGGCCGGGCCAAGGACTGTAATTGCTGAGGGACCAGCACTGGCCCGAGGAGCGGCTGGCAATGTCAAAGAACCGGTCCGCCTCCAGCCCGAGCTTTTCGGCCAGGGCAAAGGCCTCGCACACCCCGATCATGGTGATACCAAGGACCATGTTGTTGCAGATCTTGGCCGCCTGCCCCGCCCCGTGATCCCCGGCCCGGATGGTCACCCGGGACATGGGCACCAGGGCGGACTCGATATCGGCGAAATCGGCCTCGTCGCACCCGACCATGAAGGCCAGGGTGCCCGCCTCCGCCGCCGCTGTTCCCCCCGATACCGGAGCATCGGCAAAACGATAGCCCGCCGATCTGGCCAGAAGGGCCACGGCCCGCGCGCTCTCCACATCGATGGTAGAGCAATCGATCAGCAGGGCGGTTGTCGGGGCATGACCCAGAATCTGGGCTCCATAGACATCCCGGACATGGGGTCCGGCCGGCAGCATGGTGATCACCACCTCTGCTTCGGCCACGGCTTCGATGACCGAGCCCGCCGCCCGGCAACCTGCTGCGACCGCCCTTTCCAGGGCCGCCGCAGACAGATCAAAGGCCACCACCTCGTGACCGGCCCTAGCCTGATTGGCAGCCATGCCGCCGCCCATGTTTCCAAGACCGATGAAGGCGATGCGGGTCATTTCAGGTCCTAGCGGGGCTTGCGGAACTTGTAGATGAACTGGTCGGTGTGACCGCGCAGGGCGGGGTCGAAGACGTTCTTGGTATAGTCGTCCTTGTCTGTGCGCAGGAGCTTGCTCTCGGCCACGAAGACAAATCCGGCTGCTTCGAGCTCGCTGCGCACAATGGCCGGGTCGATGCGGTGAACCGTGTTGGCGCTATTGATCGGGGTACCGGACGGGGCCGCATGGTCCAGGACGATATAGTAGCCGCCCGGCTTCAGGGCCGCGAAGACGGCCTTGTTGACCTTGGCGACGTCCAGATTGAAGCGGGTCAGGTGCAGGTCGTGATAGTTCTGGGCGGTCCAGATCACGTCAGCCGGGGTCGGCAGGGCCAGGGTCTCGAAACTGGCGACAACCACCTTGCTGTTGGCATAGGCCGGCTCAGCGACCACGGCCACGATCGGCGGCGGTGTGGTGGCATTGGGGGCCGGAGTATTGATCACTGCATAGACCTGGCCTGTGGGGCCGACGGCCTTGGAAAAGATGCGGGTGAAATAGCCGCCACCGGGCAGGAAGTCCGCCACGGTCTGGCCCGGCTTGATCCCGGCAAATTCCAGCATCTCGGCCGGCTTGCGATCGGCATCACGCTTGGTGTCGGCGGCAGGGCGACCGGCATCGGCAACAGCGGCAACAATGGCCTTGGAGGGCTTGGCCTCGGCAGTGCCGGACACAAGGGCCAGGACCGACACAGCGGCCAGGACAAGGGCTGAAGATTTCATGGGAACTCCCGGGGTTGAGGCCGCTGGGCGGCACGCCTCGAGATTATGGCGCAGCTCCCCCCGATATAGGCAGAAGTTTCTGGTTTCAGCTCTGCAACACCAAGACCGATCATCAGATCAGGGCCGGTCGATCTGGCCAGACAAGGCCACAGCAACCCTCGAAATCAGGTCGTAAGGAACGGGTTCGGATAGCGGAAATCTCAGGTTTCCCTTCGGATTGGCGAAGGCAGCCAGATCCGCTTCCAGTCCGGAACCGGCCTTCAGAGGGGGATAGATTCCGATATGACCCTTGAACCCGGCATAGAAGAAAAAGATCTTTTTTCGGCGCAGGGCGGGCATCCCATAGCTGATGACGTCGACACTGTCGGGCAATGCCTCAAGGCATCGGCGGCGTATCTCCAGCAAAATCTCGCGGACCTCGGAGGTCATGGTGGCGAGATAGGCTTCGAGTGCGGGCGGCGTGTCGACCACAGATCAGACCTCCAGAGGTGACCATTCCTGGTCATCCGGCAGGCGGGCAAAGATGCCCGCCAGGAGGTCATCTCCAACCCCTTCGAGGTTTGCCGGGTTCCAGGCCGGGGCATTGTCCTTGTCGACGATTACGGCCCTGACGCCCTCGATGAAGTCATGCATCTGAACGACCCGGGCCCCGATCCGGTATTCCATGGCCATGTTGTCGGCAAAGCTGGCGGTGGCTCCGCCCCGTTTCAGCTGCTCGAAGGCGACCTTGAGGGTCTGTGGAGACTTGGAGGCCAGGGTCGCGAGTTGAGCCTCAGCCCAGTCTGTGCCCGCCGACTTCAGAGACCCGACAATGGCCTCGACGCTCGACTGGCCGAAATGGCGGTCGATCTCATCCTGATGCGCCGCGAGGGGCGGCCGACCCGCATCGCCTTCCAGGGTCGTCAGATGGGTCTCAATGGCTGCAGGGTCTGCCAGCGTCGCGGCCTTTAGGTCCGGGATCTGAGCCGAGGGGATAAAATCGGTGGCGATGCCAACCAACTCGCAGTCCGCGGCCTTGATCCGTGCCCCGGTCAGGGCCAGCCACAGGCCGATATGGCCGGGCATCCGGGGCAGGAACCAGCCGCCGCCGACGTCGGGGAACAACCCGATCCCCGTCTCGGGCATGGCGAAAGTGGTCCGCTCCGTCGCCACGCGATAGCGGGCTGGCATGGCCAGACCGACCCCGCCGCCCATGGTGATGCCGTCCATGACGGCGACCACAGGCTTGGGATAGTCGAACAGCAGGTGATTGAGCCGGTACTCGGTGTGGAAAAAGGCCCGGGCCGCAACGCCATCCCCAGCCCCACTCTCGGCCAGCATCCGGATGTCGCCCCCGGCGCAGAAACCGCGGTCGCCGGAATGGTCCAGCAGGATCAGGTCGATGTCGGGGTCCGACCGCCAGCCCAGCAGGGCCTGGGTCATCAGCTCGCACATGTTGGTGGTCAGGGCATGAAGGGCCTGGGGACGATTGAGGGTGAGACGCCCGACCCTGCCTTCTACCGCGACAATAACCTCAGCCTGGCTCATCCGCGCATCAGCTCCCGGGCGATGATCACCCGCATGATCTCGTTGGTCCCCTCCAGGATCTGATGGACCCTCAGGTCCCGAACGATCCGCTCCAGGGGGTAGTCCTTCAGATAGCCGTAGCCGCCGTGCAGTTGCAGGGCCTGGTTGGCCACCTCAAAGCCTGTATCGGTGGCAAAACGCTTGGCCATGGCGCAATAGCGCGTGGCCGCAGGATCACCCCGATCCAGGGCATTGGCCGCGCGATGGACCATCAGACGTGCCGCTTCCAGTTCCGTGGCCATGTCGGCCAGACGGAACTGCAGGGCCTGAAAGCCCGCCAGGGTCTGGCCGAATTGACTGCGGGTGCCCAGATAGGCCTGGGCCGTATCGAGGGCCAGTTGGGCACCGCCGAGGGAGCAGGCGGCGATATTGATCCGCCCGCCATCGAGACCGGCCATGGCAAACCGGAAGCCCTGACCTTCATCCCCAAGCCGGTTGGCGGCCGGCACTCGAACCCCGTCCAGATGGACAAGGGCCGTGGGCTGGGCATTCCAGCCCATCTTCCGTTCCGGAGCCCCGAAGGACACCCCGGCCCAGTCCCGTTCCACCACAAAGGCCGAGACGCCCCTGGCACCCTCAGGTCCAGTCCGGGCCATGACCAGATAGACATCAGAGGTCCCGGCCCCGGAGATGAAGGCCTTGGTGCCAGTCAGGACATAGTCATCGCCATCCCGCACGGCGCGGGTCTGGAGGGCGGCCGCATCCGATCCCGAGCCCGGTTCGGTCAGGCAATAGGAGGCGATCATGTCCATGGCGGTCAGGCCGGGCAGATAGCGGCGACGCAGGTCGTCACTTCCGAACCGGTCGATCATCCAGGAAACCATGTTGTGGATCGACAGGAAGGCGGCGGTGGCGACATCCCCATAACTCAGCTGTTCGAAAACGATCGCCGCGTCGAGTCGGCCAAGGGCCGTTCCCCCCACATCCTCACGGACATAGAGCCCGGCAAAGCCCAGCCCGGCCGCCTTGCGGAGCACATCAACGGGAAAGTGAGATTCCGCGTCCCAACGGGCGGAATGGGGGGCCAATTCCTCGGCAGCAAAGGCGCTGGCCGCATCGCGGATGGCGCGCTGGTCTTCTGTCAGACTGAAATCCATGCTGGCCTGATCCTCCCGTGCCTTGAGGAAGTCGCGCTGCTGGCGCACCCTGTCAATTCATCAGGCAGATGCGAGCAAAGATCATGGCCTTTGAGTCCTCCCGATCGTCCGGCGATACGGCCCGAAGCCTGGCCATGGTCAATTATGGCCTGCTGTTCGCTGCCGTCTTTTTTGCCGGTGTTCCGGCCCTGATTGCAGTGATCATTGCCTATGCCCAGCGCGACAACACACCGCCCGCCATCCGCAGCCACCATGATTTCCAGATCCGCATCTTCTGGGTGGCCTTCTCCCTCACCCTGGCCGCAGGGGTCTGTTTCCTCGCCCTTCTGATGTTGGGCCTGTCCAGCCTGGTGGAGTTTTCCCAGGTCAACGGGATCCACGGCTGGGACACCGTCACCCTGGACCTCTCGCGACTGACCATTGATGGCACCATGATCGGCCTGATCGTCGGGGGTATTGTCCTGTCGTCCTTGAGCCTCATCTGGCTGGTGGCCGCACCGGCCTTCGGCTTCATCCGTCTTGCATCCGAGCGCGGGATCGGTCAGAGCGCCTGATCATGAGCCTGCCCCCCCTTGCCCCCTACCCCGCCCTGCGCCTGCGTCGCCTGAGACAGGCTGACTGGATCCGCAGCCTGGTCCGCGAGACAGTACTGACCCCCGCCGATCTCATCTGGTCCATGGTGGTTCACGAGGGCGAGGGTGAGATCCCGGTGGCCTCCATGCCCGGGGTCTCGCGCCTATCCGTGAAGGGCGCGGTTGCCGCCGCCGTCGAGGCCCGCAAGCTGGGCATTCCGGCGATTGCGATCTTTCCCCACATCGACGGGGCCAGGAAAGATGCCCGGGGCAGTCATGCCGCCGATCCCGACGGCCTGATCCCCCGCGCCGTCAAGGCCATGAAGGACGCGGCACCTGAGGTCGGGATCATGTGCGATGTGGCGCTAGATCCTTTCACCGACCACGGCCATGACGGCCTGATCGAGAATGGGCGCATTCTCAATGACCCGACAATCGAGGCCCTGGTGACCCAGGCCCTGGTACAGGCCGAGGCCGGCTGCGATATCCTCGCCCCGTCTGACATGATGGATGGTCGCGTCGGGGCCCTGCGCACGGCCCTGGAAGGCGCTGGCCTGCAGGACGTGATGATCATGTCCTATGCCGCCAAGTTTGCCTCGGCCTTCTACGGCCCCTATCGCGACGCCATCGGTTCGGGAAAGCTCGGCTCGGGTCCCATCGAAAATCCCGGCGACAAGAAAACCTACCAGATGGACTCGGCCAATACCGAAGAAGCCCTGCGCGAGGTCGCCCTCGACATCGCTGAAGGGGCTGACATGGTCATGGTCAAGCCGGGCATGCCCTATCTCGACATCGTCCAGCGGGTTTCCGAGACCTTCCGGATGCCGACCTTCGCCTTCCAGGTCTCCGGCGAATACGCCATGATCAAGGCTGCGACCGGCAACGGCTGGCTGGATGAAAACCGCGCCATCCTGGAAAGCCTCGGGGCCTTCAAGCGCGCCGGTGCGGCCGGCACCATCACCTATTTCGCCCCCGTGGCGGCCCGTCTCCTGGGGGCCTAGTCGACCGTCTCGTAATAGGTGCTCTCATCGTCCCGCCCCGGCAGGGTGATGAGGCCGCGATAGGTCAGGCCGATTTTCTCCAGCACCCGGCGGGACGCCGCATTTTCTGGGGTCGTGACGGCGCAGAGCGTCTTCAGGCCCAGATGACTGCGGGCGTGGGCCAGGGTGCCCCCCGCGGCCTCCACGGCATAGCCCTGCCCTTCATGGGCTGGCAGGAAGGCATAGCCGATGTCGGGATGGTCCAGCCCGTCTCGACGGACCAGACCGCACAGTCCGATCCGCTCCCCGGACGCGGTCAGCTCAACCGCCCATAGACCAAAGCCGTTCTCGACATAGCTCTTGCCCGGGCCGTTTGCGATGTAGTCGCGGGCACCTGCGAGATCCCGCACTCCGCGATCCCCGATGAATTTGAGAAAGCCCTCGGTATTGAGCAGATCGAGGATGAAGTCCTCGTCCCTGCCGACCACCAGTTCCCGCAGCGTCAGACGGTCTGTCTCGAATATCCCCATTGGCTGACCTTCCTTCCGCCCTCGCCTCGTCCCTGCTGGAGGTCAGGCGGAGCCCGTCCCTCAGTTGCGATCACCCCTTTGGAATGTGTGCGACCGTGATCTTCTAGCGCTCGAGGCGGGCTACAAGGCTGGAGGTGTCCCAGCGGTTGCCACCCATGCCCTGGATCTCGGCATAGAAGGCGTCGATCATGGCGGTGGACTCGAGATTGGCCCCATTGGTGGCCGCCTCGTCCAGGACCAGCCCCAGGTCCTTACGCATCCAGTCCACGGCAAAGCCGAAGTCGAAGCGCCCCTCGGCCATGGTCTTCCAGCGATTGTCCATCTGCCAGGACTGGGCCGCACCCTTTGATATGGCCTCCAGCACCTCGCTCGGATCCAGGCCAGCCCGGCGGGCAAAATGCAGCCCCTCGGCAAGGCCTTGGACCAGGCCGGCGATGCAGATCTGATTGACCATCTTGGTCAGCTGCCCTGAACCCGAGGGCCCCATCAGGCGCACGGCCTTGGCGAAACTGCTGATGACCGGCTCGGCACGGACGAAGGCCTCTTCGTCACCGCCACACATGACGGTGAGCTGGCCATTCTCGGCCCCCGCCTGCCCGCCTGAAACCGGGGCGTCGATGAAGAACCGGGCCTGCTCGCGGGCCAGCCGGGCCATCTCCCGGGCAACCGTGGCAGAGGTTGTCGTGTGGTCCACCACGATGCCACCCTCGGCCATGGTGGTCAGGGCCTCACTGGCGACCTGTCGAACATCATCGTCATTGCCGACACAGAGAAAGACGATTTCGGCATCGGCCACGGCATGGGCGACGGTAAGGCCAGCACGCCCGCCATGAGCAGAAACCCACCTCTGGGCCTTGTCCGGGCTGCGGTTATAGACCGACACCTCATGACCTGCGGCAGAGAGGTGTCCGGCCATGGGAAAGCCCATGACGCCAAGACCGATGAAAGCCACCTTCATGGTGTCGTCCTTTTACAAAACTCAACACCATCTTAACGCGGTGCGCTGCAATTTGGGCCCGAGAATCAGAGTTAACCGGGATTGAATTATGGCGGTCGGCGAAGCGCCCATCATCATCAAGAAGGTCAAGAAAGGCCACGGCCATGGGCACCATGGCGGTGCCTGGAAAGTGGCTTATGCCGACTTCGTGACGGCCATGATGGCGTTCTTCCTTCTGATGTGGCTGATCAACACCACCAGTCCGGAACAGAAGCGCGGCATTGCCGACTATTTCGCCCCGGCCAGCGTGTCTGAAACCACCTCTGGATCCGGCGGCATCCTTGGCGGCACAGCCTTGGGTGAGGATGGGGCCAAGCAATCCGGCTCCATGTCCGTCATCGAGGACATGAGCCCGGAGACCCCAAGCCCGGAAGACGCCTCCAGCTCTTCGGCCAAGACGGCAGAAGACGCCATGAAGGAAGCCCAGGCCAAGCGCGAGGCCGCCGCCTTCGCCTCGGCTGCTGAATCCCTGCGCCAGGCTCTTCAGGACATGCCGGAACTGGCCGAGCTTTCAAAAAACATCCTGATCGACCAGACGCCTGAAGGCCTGAGGATCCAGTTGGTCGACCAGGAAGGCCGCGCCATGTTCAATGAGGGGGCTACGGCTCCCAATGACCGGGCAAAGGTGCTTCTGAGGGCGGTGGCAAAGATCATCAACCAGCTCCCAAACCGGGTCAGCATCTCCGGCCATACCTCGGCAAGCCTGTCAGGCAACAAGGCGGACAATGACTGGCCGCTCTCGGCCAGTCGCGCAGACTCCTCACGGCGTGTCCTGCAAGCGGCCGGCGTCGCCCCTGACCGGATCTATCAGGTCTCCGGCAAGGCGAATTCCGAACCTCTGTTCCCGGACGATCCCACCCTGCCTGGAAATCGCCGGATAGCCATCGTCCTTCTGAGGGAAGCCCCGGTTCTCCCCCCGGATCACGGTCTCTGACACCTGGATGATGTGCGCCCTTGCGCCAGAGACCAGCTTCGGCCCTAATCCCGGAACTCCATCCGGCTTGAGGGCGACCGTCGGTCAGTGACTCAACATTTCCCGACGCGACAGCTCAGATTTTTCCTGACGGCACCCAGCCCTTGCCCCTACCTGCCTGAACGGTTCGAGCGGAAAGTCTTTGCACACCTGCCCCTGACAGACGGGGCCATCGTCAATGACTCTCTGACCCAGGTCGGGTTCAGGCGCTCGCAGAACATTGCCTATCGCCCGGCCTGTGAGGCCTGTTCCGCCTGTGTTTCAGCCCGCATTCCGGTCCCGGATTTCGAGATGTCCCGGTCCCGGCGAAAGACCCTCACCCGCAATAGCGACCTCAAGCGCCACCTCGTGGAGGCGGAGGCCACCATGGAGCAGTTCGACCTGCTGCGGCGCTATCTCCTGGCCCGGCACGCCGATGGCGGAATGGCCGACATGGCCTGGCCTGACTATGTCGCCATGGTGGAAGACACCGCCGTGCGAACACACATCATGGAATATCGCACGGTGTCCTCTGATGGTGGCCCGGGAGACCTGGTAGCCTGCGCCCTGGTGGACCAGTTGGTGGACGGCCTGTCCCTTGTCTACAGCTTCTATGACCCCGGCCAGCCCCGCCGCAGCCTGGGCGGCTTCATGATTCTGGACCATGTGAGCCAGGCCAGCCTCCTGGGCCTGCCCTATGTCTATCTGGGCTATTGGGTCCGGGGCTCGGAGAAAATGAACTACAAGGTTCGCTACGCCCCGATCGAGCTCCTCAAGCCTGAGGGCTGGATGCTGATGTCAGCGCGGGACCAATCTGATCCCGCCTGAATCGTCCTAGCGGCGACCGGCCGACTTGGCTTCCCGTTTGGCGCGGGCCTCGGCCTTGGCAGCGGCCTTGCGCTCCTTGCGTTCAGCGCGCTTGCGGGCGTCTTCGGATTCAAGGGATTCCGCCACGACCTGAGCCTTTTCGGCCTCTTCGGCCAGCTGGGCGAGCCGCAACGCCTCCTTTGCAGCGGCGCGGGCGGCGCGAACCTCTTCCAGTTCGGCAAGCCGACGATCTTCACGGCTCACAAACTCGGCTGCGGCCACCATGGGCTTGGGCTGGAACTTGGCAAGAAGCGCCTTCTTGGCCTCTGCAGAGGCCTGGGCGCGGTCGTTGAAGTTGGCGTTCTTCAGGTCTTTCATGCGTCTTTCGGATCGGTCTGAGCAGTCACCGGGCACCTAGCGCGGCGGGTTAAGTGGGCCGGTGCCTAAGGCAGGTTCCGGCGATGAGCAACACCCGACAGCCAGATTACCGCCAATTTCCCGTCGCTGTTGTCCCGCCGCTATCGCAAAGGAAGTCTGGGCAGCTATCTTGATTGCTTCCCCTCCAGGCCCGCCATCAAGGCCGGTCTTCAACAGCCTGGACAAAGTCATCCCCAGAAGGCGGAGGCGTACGCATCGCGCCCAGGGGCCAGGCTTGCTAAGGCCTATGGCGTGAACTGTTTCACCGGACACCGCCGATGGCTCGCCAGCAACGCCTAGGGTTCCGTCCCAGGCCCGGCTATGCCGCTGAGGACTTCGTCATGGGCTCCTCCAACGCCGAGGCCCTGGCGGCCATTCATGCCTGGCCCAACTGGCATGCCGGCTGTCTCGTTCTGCTGGGGTCTGAGGGGGTCGGCAAGACGCATCTGGCCCGGATATGGGCCGATGCGTCCCATGCCATGCACCTCGATCGGAGAGCTCCTGATGTCGCAGCGCCCCAGGGCCGGCCGGTCCTGCTGGAGGACGCCGACCAGGGGGTCGATGACGAGGCCCTTTTCCATCTGATCAACCTCGCCGCCCAGGACGGGGGCGGACTTCTGATCACCGCGAGAGAGCCGCCAAGAGCCTGGGCCTGCAGCCTGCCTGACCTGCATTCCAGACTTGCGGCGCTACAGGTGGTCACCATCGAGGCACCGGACGACGAGGTTCTGGAAGGGGCCCTGCGCAAACTGTTTCGGGAGCGCAGCATCCGGGCCCCGCGGGACCTCTATCCCTATCTCCTGACACGTATGGAACGTTCGATTCCGGCGGCACAGGACCTGGTACGCCGGCTGGACGAGGACAGCCGACCAATCACCCGGTCCCTGGCCAAGGCCCTGCTTGACGACGGTATGGAGAATATTGACCTTTTTGAAGGATGACTTGCCGGTGTCACAGGCCGGGTTCAAAAGGTCAGGCGTGATACCAAAGGACCCCAAGTGCCCTACGCGACCCCCCTGCCGATAAATGCCCAGGAACTGGCCCGTCCCCTGGACGAGGACCTGGCAAGGTCGCCGCAACGCTTTTTCAATCGGGAAACCTCCTGGCTGGACTTCAACCGTCGCGTCCTGGGGGAGAGCAGCAATCCGCGCCACCCCCTCCTGGAGCGGCTCCGGTTCCTGTCGATCTCGGCCAATAATCTCGACGAATTCTACATGGTCAGGGTCGCCGGCCTGAAGGCTCAGGTCCGTGAAGGCGTGCGGGTCACCAGTCAGGATGGATTGTCGCCCGCCCAGCAGCTCACCAAGGTCAATGCCAAGGCCGCCCGCCTGATGGGACGCCAGCAGCAGAGATGGGCCGAACTTCGCGAGGAGCTCGCCGCCGAAGGCCTGACCGTTGTGGCCTCCGACGATGTGACTGCCGCCGAAAAGCTCCAGCTGGAAGACCCCTTCCGCACCCGGCTGTTTCCGATCCTCACCCCTTTGGCGATCGATCCAGCCCATCCCTTCCCGTTCATCCCCAACCTGGCCTTCTGTCTGGTTCTGAAATTGCGGGCCGGGGCGGATGGCCGTCAGCTCTACGCCCTGGTGCCGATCCCGGCCCAGGTGCCCAGGTTCTGGGAGATCCCGACCGGCCGTCGCCGCAAGGCCCGGCGGTTCGTCACCCTCGAGGGGCTGGTCTCCCTTTTCATCGACCAACTCTTCCCGGGTTGCGACATCGAGGCCCAGGGCCTGTTCCGCGTGATCCGCGACTCCGATGTGGAAATCGAGGAGGAGGCCGAAGACCTGATGCGGGAATTCGAGGAAAGGCTGAAACAACGCCGCCTCGGATCTGTTGTCCGCGTCGAGCTCGAAGCCAATATGCCGCCGGACCTTCGGGACTTCATCGTCGAGAACCTGCACGCCCAGCGCGACGACATCATCCCGATCACAGGCCTTCTGTCCCTCGATGAATTGTCTCAGCTGATCCCGCCGGACAGGCCCGAGCTGAAGTTCAAACCCTTCGAGCCGCGCTTTCCGGAGCGGATCCGCGACCATGCCGGGGACTGCTTCGCCGCCATCCGGGAAAAGGACATCCTGGTCCACCACCCCTTCGAGTCCTTCGATGTGGTGGTCCAGTTCCTGCGTCAGGCCGCGCGGGATCCCAATGTCCTGGCCATCAAGCAGACCCTCTACCGCACCTCGTCCAACTCCCCGATCATCGCGGCCCTCATCGAGGCGGCCGAGAACGGCAAGAACGTCACCGCCCTGATCGAGCTGAAGGCGCGCTTTGACGAGGAAGCCAATCTCAAATGGGCCCGGGATCTTGAACGGGCCGGGGTCCATGTGGTCTTCGGCTTTGTCGAGTACAAGACCCACGCCAAGATGTCGCTGGTGGTTCGCCGGGAGGGTGATGCCCTGCGCACCTATTGCCACTTCGGGACGGGCAATTATCACCCGACCACCGCCAGGATCTATACCGACCTGTCCCTGTTCACCGTGGATCCTGCCCTGGGCCGGGACTCGGGCAAGCTCTTCAACTTCATCACCGGCTATGCCCGCCCTGAGGGTCTGGAAAAGCTGTCCTTCTCCCCCATCACCATGAAGACCGACCTGCTCGGCCTCATTCATCGTGAGGTGGAAAATGCCAAGGCGGGTAAGCCTGCCGCGATATGGGCCAAGCTCAATGCCCTGGTCGACCCGGTCATCATTGACGCTCTCTACGCGGCCAGCTCAGCCGGCGTGTCCATCGATCTGGTCATCCGCGGCATATGCTGCCTTCGGCCGGGAGTTGCAGGGCTTTCAGAAAACATCCGCGTGAAGTCGATTGTCGGCCGCTTCCTTGAACATTCCCGGATCATCGCCTTTGCCAACGGGGCACCCATGCCCTCTGCCGAGAGCCGGGTCTTCATCTCCTCGGCCGACTGGATGCCCCGCAACCTGGATCGCCGGGTGGAGTGCCTGACCCCGGTGGAAAACCCCACAGTCCACCAGCAGGTGCTGCAGCAGATCATGGTCGCCAATCTGAAGGATGAGGCCGGCAGCTGGACCCTGGATGGCGACGGGCTCTATACGCGAGACCCGGCCTGGGACCATCCGCGGGCCTTCTCGGCCCACCAGTACTTCATGACCAATCCCAGCCTGTCGGGCCGGGGACACAAGGTCAAAGACATGCCACGCGCGATCGATCATGTGGCCGCGCGTAGTTAGTCACGATCCCCTCGGCGAGGCCGCGAGTTCGATCGCGCGCCAGGCTGCGGTGATCGATGTGGGCTCGAACTCGATCCGTCTGGTCATCTACCGGATCGAGGGTCGAGCGATCTGGACCGTCTTTAACGAAAAGGCCCTGGCCGGCCTTGGTCGGGACATGGTCAATACCGGCCGCCTGTCTCCCGATGGCATAGAGACCGCCCTCGCCGCCCTGAGGCGCTTTCGCGCCGTGCTGGATGGCTGGGAAGCCAAGGACGTGACCATCGTCGCCACGGCCGCGACCCGGGACGCCGCCGATGGGCCTGACTTCATCGCCCGGGTACAGAAAGAAACCGGCTTTCAGGTCCGGGTCCTGAGTGGCGAGGAAGAAGCTCACTTTGCAGCCCGAGGCGTCAGGGCCGGTCAGCCCGATGCCCAGGGCGTGGTCGGGGATCTGGGCGGATCCAGTCTTGAACTCATCCGGCTGGACCGGTCAGCGGCCATCGGCGGCACGACACTGGCCCTCGGACCTTTTGCCCTGGGTGCGCCCCGCAGCCTCGATCTCGACCTGGTCCGGCGTCTGGTGTCATCGCGGCTGGCGGTGGTGGCCGATCAGTTCCAGACCCGCGACTTCCATGCAGTGGGCGGGGCCTGGCGCAACCTGGCCCTGCTGCACATGACCATGGTGGACTATCCCCTAAGGGTCACACACCAGTACGAGCTCAGTGGAGCCGAGGCCATCGAAGCGGCCCGCTTTGTCTCGCGCCAGTCGCGCAACTCCCTCGAACGGATCGAAGGGCTTTCACGCAAGCGCTTCGAAACCCTCCCCTATTCGGCCCTGGTGCTTGAGGCCCTGATCGAGCAACTGGGGATCGAGCGGATCATCATTTCGGCCTATGGGGTTCGTGAGGGACTTCTCCTCGAAACCATGACCCCGAACGAGCAGGCCCGGGATCCCCTTGTAGAGGGCTGTGAAGCCCTGACCTCGATGCGCGGCGTCAATCCGGACCTGGGAGCCGCCGTTGAGACTTGGCTGAAGCCGGCCTTTGACAGTTTGCCCGGCCTGTTTGGTCAGCGCGATCCGGTCCTGGCGGCTGCGGCCTGCAGATTGGCCGATCTGGGGTCTCGCCTTCACCCGGACCACCGGGCCGATCTGGCCTTTGACCAGATGCTGCGCGCGCCCATTGCCGGGATGAATCATGCCGAGCGGGCCTTCCTGGCTATGGCGGCCTTTGCCCGATACACCTCGGCCAACACCACACCCCAGTCCGGGATGATCGCCCGGATCCTTTCGCCGGAGCGCCGACAGAGGGCGCGCGCCCTTGGGTCTGCAGTTCGGCTGGGCTGTGACCTCGCCGGACGCAATCCCGCCCTGCTGTCAAAGGCTCACCTCGCCATTTCCCGGGGCAAGCTGTCTCTGACGGCCGCCCCTGGCTGGTCCGACATCCTGCTCGGGGAACAGACAGCAAAAAGGGCCCAGACTCTCGCCGGGGCCCTTAAGCTGAAGCTGGAGCTGGGCTAGGAGCCTATTCGGCGGCGGCGGTCGCCTTGGAGCCCAGACGTCCCAGAAGAGCTTCGTATTCGTCCCACAGTCCCTTGGGCATGCGTTCGCCGAACCGTTCATAGGCCGCCGGGATCAGGGAGGCCTCCTCGGCCCAGACATCGCCCTCGACGCTGAGCAGCTGCGTCATGGCCTGGTCGGAGACCTCCAGGCCGGTCATGTCCAGACTGGCCCGGGTCGGCAGACGGCCAATGGCGGTGTCAACAGCTTCGGCCTTGCCTTCCAGCCGCTCGACAATCCACTTCAGAACCCGGCTGTTCTCGCCATAGCCCGGCCAGAGGAACTTGCCATCCGCACCCTTGCGGAACCAATTCACGAAATAGATGCGGGGCAGCTTTGCGGCGTCAGCGGAGGCACCCACCTTCAGCCAGTGGCTGAAATAGTCACCCATGTTGTAACCGCAGAAGGGCAGCATGGCGAAGGGATCGCGACGCAGCTCGCCCACCTTGTTCTCGGCGGCTGCCGTGCCCTCTGACGCGACATTTGAGGCCAGGAAGACCCCGTGACGCCAGTCAAAGGCTTCGGTGACCAGAGGCACAGCACTGGCGCGTCGCCCGCCGAACAGGATGGCGGAAATCGGAACGCCAGCGGGATCATCCCACTCTGGTGCAATCACCGGGCACTGGTCAGCAGGCACGGCAAAACGGGCATTGGGGTGGGCGGCAGGTTCGCCCTGGCCCGGGGTCCAGGCATTGCCACGCCAGTCGGTAAGGCCTTCGGGCGGGGTGTCGGTGAGACCTTCCCACCAGACGTCGCCGTCCGAAGTCAGGGCCACATTGGTATAGACCGTATTGGAGTGCAGGGCCTCGACCGCATTGCGGTTGGTCTTCATCCCGGTGCCGGGGGCCACGCCAAAGAAGCCCGCCTCGGGATTGATGGCCCGCAGGTGGCCATCGGCCCCGAAGCGCATCCAGCAGATGTCATCACCCACGGTTTCGGCCTTCCAGCCGTCCAGGGTGGGCTGGAGCATGGCCATATTGGTCTTGCCGCAGGCGGAGGGGAAGGCCGCCGCCACATACTTCACCACGCCCTCAGGCGAGGTCAGCTTGAGGATCAGCATGTGCTCGGCCAGCCAGCCCTCATCCCGGGCCATGACGGAGGCGATGCGCAGGGCATAGCACTTCTTGCCCAGCAGGGCGTTGCCGCCATAGCCGGACCCATAGGACCAGATCTCGCGGTCCTCGGGGAAATGGACGATGTATTTGATGTCGTTGCAGGGCCAGGCCACGTCCGCCTGACCGTCGGCCAGGGGCATGCCCACCGAATGGACGGCGGGAACGAAGAAGCCGTCATCGCCCAGGGCATCCAGGGCCTGCTGGCCCATGCGGGTCATGACCCGCATGGAAATGGCCACATAGGCGCTGTCGGTGATCTCGACGCCGAGAGCGGAGATCGGCGACCCGATGGGGCCCATGCTGAAGGGGCAGACATACATGGTCCGGCCCTTCATGCAGCCCGCGAACAGGCTCTGGAGGTCGGCTTTCATTTCCTCGGGGTCGAGCCAGTTATTGGTCGGGCCCGCGTCCTCGGGGGTCTTGGAACAGATGAAGGTGCGGCTTTCCACCCGCGCCACATCCTTGGGATCCGAAAGCGCCAGGAAGCTGTTTGGGCGCTTGGCCGGATTCAGGCGGGTCAGGGTGCCAGCCGCGACCAGCTCGCCGGTCAGGGCCTCCCACTCCGCGTCAGACCCGTCGCACCAGTGGACACGGTCCGGCTGGGTCAGCTCTGCGATCTCGCGAACCCAGGCCAGAAGGCGCTTGTGGGTCGTCCGCGCATTGTCGAGCCCCGGAATGGCCTGGCCCATGAACAACGTCCCCAATGCAGTCACACCAAAAAGGCCGGAACAGGCCATTTCTGGCAGACCGTTCCGGCGATTGGCGTCGGTTTAGTTTTGAACGCGCCCCACTACAAGCGCATCAACGGAATTGTTGCCCGGCATGCCCCATGGGAAACCACAGGATCAGACCGTGCCTCGGACCAAATTATTGCGCTGGATCAAGGCCAAAGCCCGGAACCTGGCCATCTTAACCAGGATTAAAAAACTCTTCACGATCCTGTCAGACTTCCACCACATCCCGGCCGATGGGGGCCAGAGAGATGACAGCCAGCTTCACGTGCTGAATGGCAAAGGGAATGCCGATGATCGTGACGGCCAGACCAAAGGCCAGGACCAGATGGTGCAGGGCCAGGTACCACCCGGCCAGCAGGAACCAGATCACGTTGAGCAGAAAGCCCAGAGGTCCTGTTCCCAGATCACCTGCCGGCCGCTCCATGACCTGACGTCCAAAGGGCCAGGCACTGAAACCCGCCAGCCTGAAGGCCGCAAAGGCCCAGGGCAGCCCGATGATGGTGATCGCCAGCAACACCCCGGCGAGAAGCCAGAGCAGAAGGGAAATCCAGCCCCCGAGGACGAACCACAGCAGATTGAGCAGGAGTCTCATGGGGCTTGACCTCTATTCCACGGGCCTCGGCGCGCGGCGCACCTCGACGACCCGGACCCGGGTGCCGTCGAGCACCAGGGCCAGTTCACCGTGTTTCAGCTTCAGAGCATCCTCGCCAAAGGCTTCGCGCCGCCAGCCCACCAGGGCCGGGGTGTCGGCCTCGTCGTCATTGGCAATGAGCTCGAGGTCCGACACGGTGGCGATCAGCTTGGAGGCCACCCCGGCGTCCTCGGCACGGGCCTTGAGCAGGACCTTGAGCAGTTCGACCACAGCTCCGGCCGCGGGTGACGGCGGGGTGCGGTTGCGTTCCACCACCGGGGCATAGGCTTCCGGATCCTTCAGGGCCTCGCGCACGGCGGCCAGCAGGTCCGGTCCAAAGCGGGAGCCGGAAAAGCCCTTCGGCACAGACCGCAGCCGATCAAGGGCCTCGGCATCCGTCGGTGCCTGGGTGGCGACCTCGTCAATGGCGTCGTCCTTCAGGATGCGCCCACGCGGCTGATCCCGGGTCTGGGCCATCTGTTCGCGCCAGGCGGCAACGGACTTGAACACCGCGAGATATTTGGCGGTGTGCTTGCGGGGCTTGAGGCGCTTCCAGGCATTGTCGGGCTGGACATCATAATTGGCCGGATCGGTCAGACCCTCCATCTCCCCGGATACCCAGGCCAGACGTCCGGCTGTTTCGAGCCGCTCCTTCAGGGTCGGATAGAGGTCGCGCAGATGGGTCACATCGGCGATGGCATAGGTCAGCTGGGCTTCGGTGAGGGGCCGGCGGGCCCAGTCCGTGAACCGGCTGGACTTGTCCAGTTCGATCCTCAGCATCTGGCGGACAAGGGCGTCATAGGCGATCTGCTCGCCAAAGCCTGCCGCCATGCCCGCCACCTGGGTGTCGAACATGGACCGGGGCATAGCTTTGAGATTATTGAAGATTTCCACGTCCTGACGAGCAGCATGGAAGACCTTCACAATCGAAGGATCCCGCAGCACATCGAGGAAGGGCGACAGGTCGATCCCCTCTGCCAGGGGGTCAATGACGGCCTCTGCCCCGGCAGCCGCAGCCTGGATCAGGCATAGCTTGGGCCAATAGGTCGTCTCGCGCATGAACTCGGTGTCCACGGCAACGAAGGGCTGACCCTTCAACTTCTCGCAAAACGCCGCCAAGTCGGCGGTGGTTGTAATCGGCTTCATCCTCTAGCTATACGCTGCCGTATCCCCGAGTCTGCAAGTCCGGCTTGCTCCCACCGACATTTTTCTTCCGAGGCCGTCACGCCATGACCGACCTGCCCAATGGTCTCACCTATGCCCAGGCCGGCGTGGACATCGATGCCGGCAACGACCTGATCGAGAAGATCAAGCCCTTTGCCAAGGCCACCCGGCGTCCCGGCGCCGACGCAGCCCTGGGCGGTTTCGGTGCCCTGTTCGACCTTAAGGCCGCGGGCTATTCCGATCCGCTTCTGGTCACCACCACAGATGGGGTCGGCACCAAGCTCAAGATCGCCATCGATACCGGACAACATGACACGGTCGGGATCGACCTGGTGGCCATGTGCGTCAATGACCTGCTGGCCCAGGGGGCGGAGCCCCTGCTCTTCCTCGACTATTTCGCCACCGGCAAACTGAATGTCGATGAAGCCGCCCGGGTCATCGCCGGTATTGCCGAGGGCTGCAAACAGGCCGGTGCCGCCCTGGTGGGCGGTGAGACCGCCGAGATGCCCGACATGTACAAGGCTGGCGACTATGACCTGGCCGGCTTTTCCATTGGGGCCGTTGACCGCGATGGCGTCCTGCCACGTCTGGGCGACCAGAAGCCCGGCGACCTGCTGATCGGTCTGGCCTCATCTGGCCCCCATTCCAATGGCTATTCCCTGATCCGCAAGGTCGTTGAGCGCTCTGGGCTGACCTGGGAGGCCGAGGCTCCCTTTGCTTCGGGTCAGACCCTGGCCCAGGCCTTGATGACCCCCACCCGCATCTATGTGAAGGGCACCCTGCCCCAGATCCGCGCCGGCCGTATCAAGGGCTGCGCCCACATCACCGGCGGCGGCTTGATCGAGAACCCGCCCCGGGCCATTGCCCAGGGCCTGGAAGCCCGCTTCGACTGGAACGCCTGGCCTCTGCCGGCGGTCTTCGGCTGGCTGCAGCAGGTGGGCGGCATTGCTGATCACGAAATGCGCCGCACCTTCAATTGCGGGATCGGCATGATCCTGATCGTCTCGCCGGAAGATCTCGGCCCAACGCTCGAGGGCCTGCTGTCTGCCGGTGAGGACGCCTTTGTCTGCGGCGAACTGGTCGCGGCCTAGAGCCCCCTGAACACCGCAGGACGCTTTTCATTGAAGGCGGCAACGCCTTCGCGGCGGTCCTCCGTGCGGAACAGCTGGTTATAGGCCTCCAGCTCCAGGTCCATGGCCTGATCAAGCGGCAGGGCTGCGCCCCCATGGACAACACGCTTCAGGGCCCGAACCGACAGGGGAGCCTTGGAGGCTATGATCCGGGCGCGTTCCAGGACCTCGTCGAGCAGGGTCATGGGATCACAGACCCGGTTGACCAGGCCGAATTTCAGGGCGTCCTGGGCATCCAGGGGCAGGCCACTCATCAACAGCTCAAGGGCCCGGCGCTCGCCTACCGCCCGGGTGACGGCCTGGGTACCCCCCAGGCCGGGAATGATACCCAGCCCAACTTCGGGCAGGCCGATCCGGGCGTTCGAGGAACACCAGGCAAAGTCGCTGGCCAGGGCCATCTCGCACCCGCCGCCCATGGCTGCGCCATTGACCGCGGCCAGGATCGGAAAGGGACAAGCAAGCTGGGCCCGGATCATGTCTTCAAACAGTCTGTGCTGTTCCGCCCAGGCCTCGTCGCTCATGCCGTCGCGCTCCTTCAGGTCTGCACCTGCACAGAAGAAGCGCCCCGCACCGGTGAGCACCACCACCCGGACATCCGGGTCGGCGGCAAGCGCTGTCCAGAGGGCCAAAAGCTCGCGGCCCATGGCGGTGGACAGGCTGTTGGCGGCCGTTGGGCGCGACAGGGTCACGAGTCTGACGCCCTCCGACACCTCCGCAACTTCGATGGTGGGTTCCTGGTTCATGCGACAATTCCCCGGTCGTGAAGGTCTGATATCTCGCTTGAAGACATCCCCAGCAGGTCGGCGAGGACCTCATCAGTATGCTGGCCCAGCTTCGGTGCCGGGGTCGAGGGATGACGCTCGTCCTGCGGCACCGTGCCAGCAAACCCCGCGAGGGGATAGGTCCGTCCGCTGGGTTGGGAGACATCCGAAAACACGGGATTGCCCTTGAAGAGGCGCGGGTCCTGCGCCGCCTCTGCCATGGTCTGGTATGGGCCCCAGCAAACCCCAAGCCGGTCGAATGCCGGCTTCAGGCCTTCGAGGCTTTTGCGGGCAAAGGCGGCCTCGAAGATCGGGAACAGCCGGTCGCGGTGATCGAATCTGAGGCCCTCGTCTTCGGCAAAACGCACACCCAGTTCTGCCTCGAGCGAAGCCACAGGGGCGACGATGTCCAGAACCTCCTGAATGCCCTTCCACTGGCGCGGGGTAATGGCCACCAGCATGATCCGGGTTCCATCGGCGGTGACGAAGTCCCGACCGAAGGCCCCGAACAGATCATTGCCCATCCGGGGTCGGGCCTGGCCGCCCAGGGTCTCGGCCAGATAGCCCAGATTGGCCAGAGACGTCGCGGCGATGTCGGAGAGCGGTATCCGGATCTCGCGGCCCTTCCCGTCCCTCTGGCGGGCCAGCAGGGCCGAGACCAGGGAAAAGGCGGCATAGGCCCCCGTCAACAGATCCCAGGCCGGCAGGACGTGGTTTACGGGCCTTGGGTCATCGGGATGTCCGGTGATCAGGGGAAGACCCACGGCGGAATTGACGGTATAATCGACGGCCGTCCCGCCATCGGCCCAGCCCATCACCCGCACACAGATCAGGTCGGGTCTCAGGCGCGAGAGCTGTTCATAGGACAGGAAGCCCTCGACCGGGAAATTGGTCACAAAGGCCCCACCGGTTTCGCCAGGAGCCGCAGCCAGCCTCTGGGCCAGTTCACGGCCCTCGGGCCGGGACAGATCGATGGCAATGGATTTCTTGGAGCGGTTCAGTCCCTCCCAGTAGAGGCTGTCTCCGCCCTCGGTCAGGGGCCAGCGGCGATAGTCCGGTCCTCCGCCGATGGAGTCGAACCGGATCACCTCTGCCCCCAGCTGGGCGAGGTAGAGGCCACAGGTCGGTCCAGCCACAAAGGCCGAGCCCTCGACCACCGTCAGGCCCTTGAGCAAATCATACATGGCAACCCCTCCCCCGTTGACCTGCAGCTAAACCAGGATCGTTACGGCGGCCATGAAAAACCCCGCCGGACAGGGTCCGGCGGGGTGATCAGGTCGATGATCGCGAGGATCAGCCGACGATGTCGGCGTCCGTGAAGAACTGCACGATTTCGAGGGCGGCGTTTTCCTGGCTGTCCGATCCATGGACGGAGTTTTCGCCAACGCTTTCGGCGAACAGCTTGCGGATGGTGCCGTCAGCGGCCTGGGCCGGGTTGGTGGCGCCCATGACTTCGCGATAGCGGGCCACGGCATTATCGCCTTCCAGGACCTGGACCACCACGGGGGCGGAGATCATGAAGTCGACCAGTTCGCCGAAGAAGGGACGCTCGGCGT
>CAIYZB010000442.1 GCA_903930545.1 uncultured Alphaproteobacteria bacterium | reverse complement strand
GGTGAAGCATCGGGTGAACCAGAGGCTCAAGCTCGCCGAGCGGACTGGCGGCCTTCAGGATCTGGTGATTGAGCTACGCAAACGCCGCGGCCTGACGGGATCCGGGGACCTGAAGGCGGGACTGGCCTGGCTCTCCCATCTGGTGACCCGCTCAGGGCTCACCTATGCGCCGCAGCGCTGGGCACTTGGGGTGGCCGGACTGTTCCTGGCCGGGGCCTGCCTCGGAGCGACCCGGGGCATCGCAGGTGCCTTGATCCTGGCGCCCCTCATGGGTCTTGGCCTGCCCCTGGCCATTCTGAAATTCGCCGCCGGGCGACGGGCAAAGGCCCTGGGCCAACAGCTGCCCCAGGGTCTGGAGATCATTGTCCGTTCCCTCGAGGCCGGACACCCGGTGCCGACAGCCATTGCCCTGGTGGGCCGGGAAATGGCCGATCCCATTGGTTCCGAATTCGGCATGGCCTCTGACGAGATCGCCTACGGGGCGACCCTGGAGGAGGCCGTGGGGCGGATGTCTCAGCGCTGCCAGCATCCGGATGTTGACCTGTTCGCCGCCACGATCCGGCTTCAGGAGCGGGCTGGAGGCAATCTGACCGGCCTTTTGAAGCTGAATGCCGCCACGGTGCGCGAGCGCCACCGCATGCGCCTGAAGATCAAGGCGGCCTCCTCTGAGGGCCGGATGAGCGCCCTGATCCTGACGGCAGCCCCCTTCATCGCCGCCGGGGCGGTCATCCTGCTGGCCCCCGACTTCTATGGCGAGGTCATAGACGAACCCTTTATCCGCAACGGTCTGATCGGCATGGGTATGTGGATGGCCATGGGCAATCTGGTGATGCGCAAGATGATCGATATGAGGATCTGACCCATGAGCCCGACCCAGATCCTCATGGTCCTTGCGACCCTGCTTCTAGCCGTGCCCCTGGGCTATGCGGCCCTAGCCATCGGCAATGGCCTGAGACTTCGGGGCCTGAGGCAACAGCGCTTCAGCCTCCCCTTGGGGTCGGCCACGGCTGCGCCGAGCGGGGCCGCCATGGCCCTTTTCAGCGGTGTCCAGAGCCTGGGGCGCAAGGCCGCCATCCAGGACCCGACTCGCATTTCCGAAATCCGTGACCGCCTGATGCGGGCCGGATTTCACAGCCGCGAGGCTGTCATGGCCTATCTCGGCATCCGGGCCCTGGCCCTGTTTGTGGCGACCCTCGGCACGGTCCTGCTCCTGCCTTTGGCCCTCAAGGCCGGCGGCATGGGTCCGGTCCTGCTGGCCTGCCTGCTCGCCTTGATTGCCCTGATGGGCCCGGATCAGATCCTGAAGATGCGTCGGACCGCCCGGGAGCGGGAATATGCCGACGGCTTTCCCGATCTCCTTGACCTACTGGTGGCATCTGTGGAGGCCGGTCTCAGCCTGGATGCTGCCGTAGCCCGGATCACGGAAGAGCTGGAGCGCCGATATCCATGGCTTTCAGTTCACCTTCGACTGCTGACCCTGGAACTGCGGGCCGGCAAGTCGCGCAAGGAAGCCTGGGCCACCCTGGCTGACCGTCTGGGTATCGAGGATGCCCGTTCCCTCGCCACAATGCTGCGTCAGGCCGAAGAGATGGGAACCAGCCTGGGCGACACCCTGTCGGTCTTTGCCCAGGACATGAGAGCCAAGAGGATGCTGCGAGCGGAGGAGAAGGCCCTGGCCTTGCCCGTCAAGCTGACGGTTCCCCTGATCCTGTTCATCTTCCCCTGTCTGCTTGGTGTCCTGCTGCTCCCCGCCATCTTCAGACTGATGCAGTCCTTCGGCGGACACTGAAAGTCCCGGCCGCAAAACGGAGCACATCTCGGGGGCAAATGTGGAAACTGCGATGGTACCGCCCTCCCGGATCGAACGGGAGACCTCCAGAGCCACAATCTGGCGCTCTAACCAACTGAGCTAGGGCGGCATCGCGAGGGGCGTTTCTAGTCGGCCCCGACGGTTCGATCAAGGGCGGTGTCCCGCCTGACCCTCAAAAGAAAAGGCCCCGGATGGTGAACATCCGGGGCCCAAACTTTTCGACTGAAAGATCGTCAGTCCTTGGGAAGCACAAAGCGGAGCGGAATCCGCACCGTGCCACCTTCGACTGGCGCACCATCATTGGTCTTCGGCCGCATCTTGAAGAGCTTGGTCATCCGCAGGGCGGAGGAACCGAAGTCCTGGTCAGCGGGGTCTTCCGACAACACCGAGCAGTTTTCAAGGGTGCCCTTGGCGGTGACAGTGCAGGTCAGCGTAGCGCGGCCCTCCACACTCATCCGCTGGGCGCGGTCGGGATAATACCTGGCGATGTCCTCACCCGACGGGCGACGCAGCCAGTCAGGATTGGTGATCACCGAAGCACGGGCCGGCGGCGGAGCGGGTGCCGGCGGCTTGGGTTCTTCGATCCGCTTCTCAACCGGGGGAACCGGCAGGGGCGGAATCTGCGGAACGTTCGCCGGAACGTTCACCGGAGGCCTCGGCTGAAGCTTCGGTGGCGGCGGCGGCGGCGTGTTCGGCGGCGGCGGCGGGGGCGGGGGCGGCGGCGGTGCGGGCTTGATCAGCGCCACATCCGTCACGTCATCCGAGTATTCCCGATACTGCACTTCGAACTTGGACTTCCACAGGTAGAACCCGAGAAGCACGTGAACGATGACCGAGCCGATAATGGCAATGGTCAGACCACGGTTCGACTTCTTCGGCGGATCGTCGAAGATGCTGCGTTGGGTGAGGTCAGTGTCAGTCATGATCTCTCCCTATGACTTGTCTTCGCCGATAAGCGCCACGCTGTAGAACCCGTTGTCCTGGAGCATATTCATCACGCCCATGAAGTCTCCGTAGAGAACATTCTTGTCAGCGCGAATGAAGATCCGCTCCTTCGTCGGGTTACGACGTGCACCTAGGTTCTTCCGAAGGTCATCGCCAAGAGTGGCGAGGTCCGACTTCGAGTCACCGATAAAGATCCCGCCGTTATCCTGGACAGAGATGTAGATCGGCGTCGGAGGGTTGGTTGACGGCTTCGCGACAGCGGGAGGCAGGTTGACCTTGACCGTCACGCTGGCCATCGGAGCCGCCACCATGAAGATGATCAGGAGGACCAACATAACGTCCACGAAGGGCGTCACGTTGATCTCACTGTTCGCATCCACTTGGTACCGGCCACCCCCAGATCCTGAGAGTTTGGCGCCCATGTGGATTAGGCCCCTTTGTCGAGCTGCCGGGAGATGGCGTTCATCAGTTCAGCCACAAAGCCTTCCGTGCGCGCACCGTAAGCGGAGATGCGGGTCTGGAAGTAGTTGTAGAAGATAACCGACGGAATAGCGGCGAACAGACCAATACCGGTGGCGAGAAGCGCTTCGGCGATGCCGGGGGCGACGACGGCCAGGTTGGTCGTGTTGGTGTTCGCGATCCCGATGAACGAGTTCATGATCCCGTAAACGGTGCCGAACAGACCGATGAACGGACCGGACGAACCGACGGAGGCCAGGAACTGCATGCCGCTGGAGAGACGCTTGCCGAGCGCCGACTGAACCGCGGAAACGGCCGAGTGCGAACGTTCGATGGTCGACTCACGGTGTTCACCGCTGATCTTCAGACCGGCCTGACGGGACAGTTCGACTTCCTGGGCAGCCGCGGCGGCCATATCGGCCAGCGGGTTACCCTCGTGTTCGTCGGACATGGCCACGCGGGCGATATCGCTGAAGCCCTTGGCCGAACGGAAAGCTTCGACGAAGCGGTCCGAGGCGCGGTTTAGAGCACCAAACTCGAGGAGCTTGGTGACCAGCAGGGTCCAGGAGAAGATCGAGGAGAGGACCAGGCCGATCATGACCACCTTAACGACCGGCTGGGCGTCAAGGAACATGGTCGTGACGGTGAGCTTGCCGCCATGAGCCATTTGAGGAGGCGCGTCTTCGGCGGCGGCGGGAGCCGCAGCGTCAGCGGCAGGCGCTTCAGCGGCGGGAGCCGCAGCAGCGTCAGCAGCGGGGGCCGCAGCGGCAGCCGGAGCGGCCGGGGCGGCGGCGTCCTGCGCGAGCGCAGGCGCACTCGCCATCAGCGACAGAGCGCCAATGAGAGCGATGAAAGTGGTTCGTTTGTTATCGAGCATCTGTCGCCAGTTCCTGATTGGTCTAGCACGTTTGGACCGAGGGTCGTCGCGCGAGAGCGTCTCCACCCAATTTGAATTTGCCCAGATTACGCCCCTGAAATGACAGGATTGTATCCCGGACCGCTTTCGCTGCGCCCACCCCTAACGCGAACTCCTTAATGGAACTGCGTTTCGGACGCGGGTGCGACCTCATTCCCCCCATGGGAGAGCGTGAAATCTTACCGCTATGTTAGACGTGCGGCAGGGGTCCTTTGGCAACCCCTTTTCCAAGCGTCAAGGGGGCAGACAGGACACTATGTCCACCATTGACCACCCGCACCCCCCGGTTTGCTGCAATGCAGCATCATTGCCGCAAGTATTCTCCAGCATTTTTCTACTTTCGGGGGAAAGCGAACGCTGCATCGCAGCATTTTCCCGATTTTTCGGGTTTCATGGTTACCCAACCGCAGGGGTCACCAAAGTCAAAGCCGCCAAAAAATCGGTCAGGTCGGGCGAGGATCTGCATCCTCAACACCCAGCCCTCACCCCTCATAATAGGCATTGGACGCCCGAATGGGACCGCGACAAATCGGCTCGCAAAAAAAAATCGCCTTATCCGCGATATTTTTGTCGAGGGATTCGCCCAGACAGCCTTGCGGCCCCGCAGAAAGGGCTGGGCTCGAATTGCAAATTGACCGGAGGAAGTGGTGCCTGGGGGCGGATTCGAACCACCGACACGCGGATTTTCAATCCGCTGCTCTACCAACTGAGCTACCCAGGCGCTGAAGAAGGGGGTCTATAGAAGAGCCGACCCGGCCTGTCTAGCGACGGATGTCAGTCTTCGAACGGTTCTGGGTCTTCACCTTCTTCACCCTCGACCGCCGGAACTGCATAGGCACCCCGCAACCAGCGCTGCAGGTCCACATCCGCGCAGCGCTTGGAGCAGAAGGGCCGGTAGTCGGCCGTGACCGGCTTGCGGCAGATCGGACAGGCTGCACTCATCGGATGGATATCTGACCTTGTTCCCGGTCACGACCGGGCTCGGCGATGATTTCGAACCGGTGGCCGATCTGTGCCGCAAGACGCTCAGCAGCGGGGCCTGCGGCCGAGGCCACCCCCTGCGAACAGCGCACCAGTAGCCGCGCACCCGGCTGAGACCTGGCTTCTGACTCCAGTCGCCGGATCAGATCGAGAGCCAGGGTGAGGTCAGAGATCTGCCCCCTGGCATCCATCAGCAGTTCCCGGCTGGGGCGGTCGCGGCGCGGAACGGTGATCTCCATTGTACCGAACCGCCCCACCGGGCCGATGGCCACGCCGGGATTGTCCGGGGCAAAGGCGGTCCTTGCGGCATTTAGCAAGGCCGTACCGTCATGGCCCCGGCCGACCAGGTCGATCACAACCAGTCCCCCCAGGCTTTTCAGACGCAACAGGCGCGCCGTCTCAGTCAGGGCCACCATATTGGCCTGACGGGTGATGCGCTTGGCATCCTGACCACCACGATTGCCGAGATCGACATCTACGGCCACCAGGGCCCGGGTCGGCTCGATGGCAAGGGATCCGCCTCCCGGCAGGGGGTGCACGGTCTGAAGGATCTCCGCCTGGGCTTCATCTGCCATGTCCCGGGCGGTTCGCCCTTCGGACAGGGCCTCTCCATCCACGTATGCAGAGAGCTGATCAACAATGTCGGGCGCGTCAGCCAGCCGGCGGGGTTCACCCTCTGCAGGGCCGATCACCCGCAGGGTCGCAAGCTTGTCCTGACGGGCTGCGGCCTTGATCTCCACTTCAAGGGCCTGACCCTGGATCGGGCGATGCTCCGGCTTGAAGCCCAGGAGCCCCTCCCCGTCCGCGCCAAGATCAAGAAAGGCCGAGGCAAAGGCCGGCTCAACTTTTCTCACTCGGGCGACATAGCGGGCCCCCGGACGAGGCCCAGAGGTCTCACCAACGCGGGCAAACAGCATCCGCTCGGGCCGGCCATTCAAGGTGACGACGGCCCGGGTCTCCCCGAACCCCCGATCCAGATAGCCCCGGCGCTCGCTCATGGTCGATATCCCAGTCCGTAAAGCAGGCTGTGGGTTTCATAGAGTGGCAGGCCGACCACGGCGGAATAGGAGCCCTGGAGGGTGGTGACAAAGCCACCTGCCCGCCCCTGGATCCCGTAGCCGCCCGCCTTGCCCAGCCCCTCGCCAGAGAGGACATAGGCAGCGATTTCGTCATCAGTCAGGCGCTTGAGCTTAAGATGGCTTTCCACCAGCCGCTCCGCCCGCCGACCGTCAGGGCCAAGGGATGTCACGGCGGTCAGAACGGCATGGGCACGGCCCGACAGCAATTCCAGGCAGGCGCGGACCTCGGTGTCGCTCTCGGCTTTCGGCAGAATTCGGCGGCCAAGGGCCACCACCGTATCGGCACCGAGAACGAAGTCGTCGGGATACAGGCTGGCGACGGCCTCGGCCTTGGATCTGGCCAGCCTGCGCGCAAGTCGCCGGGGCGATTCGTCACGCAGCGGGCTCTCATCTAGGTCAGCCGCCTCGACCAGATCAGGCTCCAGGCCGATCTGTCGCAGCAGTTCCAACCGCCTGGGACTCGCAGAGGCCAGCACCAGGCGCGGCGGGATCATGGGGGCAAAGGCCCTCTAACGGACGCGGAAGGTGATGCGGCCCTTGGTCAGGTCATAGGGCGTCATCTCGACCAGAACCTTGTCGCCAGCCGATACCCGGATACGGTTCTTGCGCATCTTGCCGGCGGTATGGGCGATGATTTCGTGGTCGTTCTCGAGTTTCACGCGGAAGGTCGCATTGGGCAGGACTTCGCTTACCGTGCCCGGAAACTCCAACAGTTCTTCTTTAGCCATGCAGGCTCCAACCTTGGCCGACGACAGTTTTGACGGCCTGCCCTGCCTCGGAACGATACCTGAATGGTACCAGACCCGGCGCGCGGTGGATAAGCCCTATCGACCCGCGCATCAAGGCGGAGCTTTCAACGCCTGGCGTCAGCGGAGGTCAAATCTCTGCCGAAGCCGCTCTGCGAGACCATCCCGGACCTGACGATATTCCAGTAGTCGGATGTCTCGTGACCCCGTCGCAAGGGTCGGATCCAGAATTGGCCAGTACTCGATCTCCACAGCCCGGCCCCTGGTCATCTCCACGGCCCGGTGCTGGGATTCCGGGGTCAGGGAGATCACGAGGTCAAAGCTATCCGGCTCGATCTGGTCAAAGGTCTTGGCGCGATGACGGGCGAGATCAATGGAAAGCTCGGCCATGACGGCCTCGACAAAAGGATCCACCCCCTCGGTCTCAGCCGCCGGATCGGGTTTGAGCCCACAACTGTCGACAAAGACCCGGGTGCCAAACAGCCGTCTGGCCAGTCCTTCTGCCATGGGCGAACGGACCCGGTTGAAGTTGCAGGCAAAGAGAACGGCCCCTGGCAGGACCTGGCCAGGACTGGTCAAAGACGTCAGCCTCGCCAGTGCAGGGCACAGATTAGGGTGAATAGCCGGCGCGAAGTGTCCTGGTCGGTCTCGATCTTGCCCGCCAGACGCGTCCTGAGCACCTCCGAGGCCTCGTTGTGCAAGCCACGGCGACCCATATCCAGGGCCTCGATCTGCTGCGGCGTCGAGTTGCGGATGGCCTGATAATAGCTCTCGCAGATCATGAAGTAGTCTTTGATCAGGGTCCGGAACGGCGACAGCGACAGGATGTGGCGCCGTTCGTATCCAGGCCCGGCCACGTCCAGGACCAGACGGTTCTCCACAAGCCCCATCTTCAGATCATAGGGGCCAGCCTCCGCCCCTTCAGGCCGGAAATAATTTTCCTCGATCAGGTCGAAGATGGCGATCTGCCGCTCCTGCTCCTGGTCGCGCGAGACCGCGGCGAGGGACTCCTCGTCGATCTCTACGCTCTGCAGGCGGTGGAGTTTGCGGTCTGGATCGGCCATGGGCTTTGACGGGTTCGACCCGGTTTATGGCAAATCGGGGTCTGCCGTCATCCTCCGGACGCATCCGGATCAAAAAAAGTCGCGGTTCAACCCTGGCTCGGGGACAGCCGGATCGCTGCCGACCGTGAATGGGCCGGTAGACCCTCGGCGTCCGCAAGGGCTACGGTGGCGGGCCCCAGGGCTGCAAAGGAGGCCGGGTCACACTTCACGATCGAGGTGCGCTTGATGAAATCATAGAGCGACAGGCCCGAGGAAAACCGCGCAGCGCGGGAGGTCGGCAGGACATGGTTCGATCCAGCCACATAGTCGCCAATGGCCTCGGGGGTATAGCGGCCAAGGAAGATGGCCCCAGCGTGGCGCACCTGGTCGGCTAGCAATTCCGGGGTCTCCACGGCAAATTCCACATGTTCGGGCGCAATCAGGTTCACCAGACGCGGTGACTGGGACAGGGGTGCGATCACCACAGCCCCGTGATCCCGCCAGGAGGCGGCGGCATCTGCCCCCGTGCTCAAGGTCTTCAGTTGTCTGGCCACGGCCGCCACAACCTGTTCGGCAAAGGCTTCGTCCTCGGCAATCAGGATCGACTGCGCGCCAGGATCGTGCTCGGCCTGGGACAGCAGGTCCGCCGCGATCCATTCCGGATCATTCTGGGTATCTGCGACCACCACAATCTCGGAGGGTCCGGCCAAGGCATCAATGCCCACGGTCCCATAAACCCGACGCTTGGCGGCGGTGACAAAGGCATTGCCGGGTCCGACAATCTTGTCCACCGGCTGGATCGGCCCGGCCCCGAAGGCCAGAGCTGCCACGGCCTGGGCTCCGCCCACCCGCCAGATCTCGCTCACGCCGGCGATCTGGGCTGCCGCCAGAACTGCGGGCTGCAGGCGCCCCGGCGGGGTCACCATGGCGATCCGCTCGACCCCCGCTACAGCGGCAGGCACCGCGTTCATCAGAACCGTCGACGGGTAGGCCGCCCGCCCACCGGGAACATAGATTCCCACTGCCTCAAGCGCCGTCCAGCGCCACCCCAGCTCTACGCCAGCCTCATCGGTAAATCTCAGATCCGCCGGCCGCTGGCGGGCATGATAGGCCCGGATCCGGTCGGCGGCGAAGGCGATGGCCGCGCGCACCTCGGCGGGACAGGCCTCGGCTCCGGCCGCGATTTCCTCTGCCGATACCCTCAGGGTCTCTGCCGTCAGCTCCGCACGGTCAAACTCGCGGGAAAATCGAAGGACCGCATCGAGCCCCTCCGATCGGACAGCCGCAATCACGTCGCGGACGATCAGGTCCACATCCTCGGGGGTCTCGCGCCGCTCCTGAAGAAAGGCGGCGAAGGCCGTGTCGAAATCAGGATCGGTCAGGCGAAACTGGCGCATGGGCGCTATGTAGCGATCTGCATCCACTGGCGCTATGCCCCCTCGTGGCTTGGCTCCGTCCGGGCCCCCCATGAGCCCGTGATATCGGCCAGGATGACGTCCAGACATTCGACCTCGACCTTGAGGTCTCCACCACCGGCAAAGCTGAAGGTGACGAGGCCCCCCGGGGGATCCCCCGCCTCGAACCCGATCGCCAGAAGCTCAACCACAGCACTGCGGGCTGTGCGCCTCAAATTGCGACTCTTCACGGACAGGACAGAGCCCAGTTGCAGGGCCGTGCCGACCCGGGTCCGACGCTCACCTTCCCAGCGATAGCGATTTAGCAACAGGGTCAGCTGGCGGGCCGAGGCCGAGAAACGGATATCCCCGATCTTGCCAATGGAGTCCTGCAGGGCGGCCGAAATAACTGCCAGGTCGTCGGCATCTTCGGCGAGCAGTTTGAGGGTCAAGGTCAGTCCTCCGGGTCGCCGTCGCCGACGATCCTGTGAATACGCGCACCACAGGCAGATAGTTTCGCCTCAAGGCGCTCAAAGCCGCGGTCCAGGTGATAGACCCGGTTGACCACCGTCTCCCCCCGCGCCGCGAGCCCGGCAATCACCAGGCTGACTGAGGCCCGAAGATCGGTCGCCATGACCTGGGCCCCTTCCAGAGCCTCTACCCCCCTCACACGGGCTTCTCCCCCCGAGACCGAGATATCGGCCCCAAGTCGCGAAAGCTCAGGCGCATGCATGAAGCGGTTCTCGAAAATGGTCTCGCGGATCACACTCTCCCCGTCCGCCAGGGTCATCAGGGCCATGAACTGGGCCTGCAGGTCCGTAGCAAACCCGGGATAGGGGTCGGTCTCGATTTCCACCGCCCTCAGGCGTTCCGGACCCCGGCGGATGGTCACCCCGTCCTCATGGCGCTCCACCCCCACCCCGGCCTCCTCCATGCGGTCGAGAAGGGCGGCGATGAAGTCACTGCGGGTAGCCGTCAGCCTGACCTCACCCCCCGCCATGGCCGCAGCCAGGGCGTAGGTGCCGGTCTCGATCCGGTCGGGAATGACCGCATGGGTCGTCCCATGCAGGCGATCCACGCCTTCGATCACAAGACTGGACGTCCCGGCCCCGGAGATCCTCGCCCCCATGGCATTCAGGCAGACTGCAAGGTCCTCGATCTCCGGCTCTGCCGCTGCGTTGTGCAGCACCGTCTGGCCTCTGGCGAGAACAGCAGCCAGCAGGGTGTGTTCCGTTGCCCCGACCGAGACAAAGGGAAACCGGATCTCTGCCCCGCTTAAGCCTCTCGGCGCCTGGGCATAGACATAGCCTTCATGCAGATCGATGGTCGCGCCCAGCGCCCTCAGGGCCTCCAGGTGCAAATCCACCGGACGGGCTCCAATGGTGCAGCCCCCGGGCAGGGAGACCTTGGCCTGTCCGGTCCTGGCGATCAGCGGGCCCAGTACATTGAACGAAGCCCGCATCTGGCGGACCAGATCATAGGGGGCGATCCCGCTGACGATCTCGCGGGTATGCAGCACCGTCTCGGCTCCGGCCTCCCCCGTCTGCTCCACCAGCTCGGTGCCCAGGCGCTGCAGGAGGCGGCCTAGGAACCGGGTGTCCGCCAGACGCGGCATATTGGTCAGGCGCAGCGGTTCGTCAGTGAGCAGGCTCGCCGCCATAAGTTTGATGGCCGAATTCTTGGCACCGCTGATGGCGATCTCGCCATGAAGGGGCACGCCCCCGGTTATCGCTATGCGATCCAACTCAGTCCTCGGCTTCCAGGGTCAGGCACCACAGTCCCGTCCTCGCCGCTCTCTATCAAGTGCGGCCAGGACTTCAAATCACAGCAAAGTCAGGACTTGCCGGGCTTAGGGGGAGATTTGACCGGTTCAACGCGTCCGGCCTGCTTTCGACGCTTCAGATTGGCACGCAGGGCCTGAGCCAGTTTCGCGTCCCGGTCCGAGGGGGGTTTTTGCTCCATCTTTTCCGGTTGGGACCTGAAGATCTGCAGGTCAAGTGACCTTGGTGCGATTTTGGGCTTTCCGAGCGCCTCGGCTTTGGCTATAGCCCCCGCCTCGCCTTTCGCCGCCGTAGCTCAGTGGTAGAGCGCATCCTTGGTAAGGCTGAGGTCGGCAGTTCAATCCTGCCCGGCGGCACCATCTATCTGATACGTCAGCCACCGCGCGCACCCTTCGGGTGCCGCGGTTCGGCGTGTACGTTTTCCGGCCCTTTTAATTACCCGGGTAATATTGACCTGAGCCCTGGGCGGTCCTAGAACCGGCCCATGACCAAGACCTATTCCGTCTTTGCAGGCACCGAGCGACTGGCCCATGGCGATCTGGCCCAGGTGGCCCGAGCCACCAAACTGGCCTTTGATCAGGGACAGGCCCGGCTGATGGTTCTGGACGACCTTGCGGGCACCACGGTCGAACTGGATCTGAGAGGCACCCCTGACGAGGTGGTGGCGCGCCTTCAACTGGAGCCGGAGATCCGTCCCGGTCGCGGCAGGCCCCGTCTGGGGGTCACGGCCCGGGAAGTCACCCTCCTCCCCCGCCACTGGGAATGGCTGGCCACCCAGCCCGGCGGCGCATCCTCCACCCTGCGGCGGCTCATCGAGGCGGCCCGAAAGGACCCCGTCCTGCAGGGCAATGAAGCCAGAGATCAGTTCTATCGCGTCATGAACCTGCTGGCCGGAGAACTTCCGGGCTTCGAGGAGGCCAGCCGCGCCCTCTTTGCCGGCAATAGCGCCCGCCTGAACGAAGCCATGGCCGACTGGCCTGCCGACATCCGGTCCTACCTGTCCGCCCGTCTCTAACCGGCAAGTCGCACGTCCTCGCTGCGACGCCTCAGCAGATCACGTCTCAGCTCAGCAAGGCGTTCGGCCTGATGGCGCAATTCGGCAGAAACCGTGGCCTCCAGCCGAGCCAGGGCTACTGCGAGATCGGCATGGCCCTCACCCGCGGCCTCGAGCCCCTCGACCCTCTGACTCAGGCGGCCGATGAAATAGCCCCCCACCATGGCCTGAAGCAGCAGGCTGAAGGCCATGCCCCCGAGGGCAATCCAGGCAGAGCTACTCATATTCCCGACCCGTTCCAGCCGACGTTAAAGGTCCTGCCCCCGGAACTGCCCGTCTCCGTCTTGCCGGAAAAGAGGCCGGGATTGAGCCCGCTGAAGGCACCAATCTGCCAGGACGTCAGGTCCAGAGGTGCCTTGCGCGTAGCTGTCTCAACGCTCCTCAAGGTGCCCCCGAGTTCAGCCAGTGCAGCGGCATTGGCCCTGACCTGGGTCTGGCCTGAAGTGGCCAGGTCTCCAAGCTGACCGGCGGCCCTCAGGCTCTGATCGCCGGCCTCCAGGCCCAGGCTCACCTTCTGGGCGGTGTCTTTGAGATACAACTCGGCATTGGTCTGGTCAGCCTGCGCCGCCAACTGGGCGTTCAGGGTCTGAGCATCCTGGCGTCGGGACGCATCCTCACTCGACAGGCCAGCGGCCCTGGTAAAGGCCTGGTCACGCAGACCCGCAACCGTGCTGGCACGGGCACGGGCGATACCCTCCTCGGTCATGGATCGGGTCAGGGCCGCCCCGGACCCGCCAAATGCGCCCGATCGCATGAGGTCCAGCCCTTGCTGAGCCCGGGTCTGCCCCGCGCCAAAGTCAAAGTCTGCAAGGGTCGAACTGATGACCTGCCGCAGATAGGGCGAGACATAGCTGTCGAGGGATTCCAGCAGGCTAGCCCCGGCAACGGACTGGGCCTGTACCTTTGGGGACGGCGCGGACATATAGGCGTCAATCCAGTCAGCCCCGGCGACCTTCCGCGTCAGGGCCATGGCCTCGTCATAGACCGGACCCTGACCGGTCAGACCCACGAGCGCCGCCTCGGCCTGGCGCTCAAGGGGATGCACGGGCCCCACATAGCTGGTCGGGTCCACAGCCCCCAGGCTCGAGAGCCTGGCGTTCAGGTCGAACGCCGATGTCTGCAGCCAATCGGGTATCTGCGGTGTCGTCTTGGTCTCATAGGTCTTTTTGTCAGTCTCAGCCGAAGCGCTGAAGCCCCTGATAAACTTGCTGAACCAGCTCACCCTTTACCTCCTTCCAGTCGCGACAATGTCAAAGACGGGGCACCCCAGGCGCCCTCGCGTCGGGGCCCCGTCTCCACTGAACTTCACTCTGAACAATCGGGCACTGACCCGCAGATCGACCCACTCCGCCCCCACCGGCAGAACTGCAGACGTCCGGCAGATCTCTGGCCCCGCTGGGTTCATTCGCCCCACCAGGGTCAGCGTGACGGCTCCGATCTGATCGCCGATATCCGGCCAGATCCCTCGCACCAGGGAGAGTTCGCCACCCGGCTGGAAATTGTCCGCCGTTTCCAGGAACCAGCTGAAGGGCGCTCCATCGGCGCTGTGGCCCCGCTCATGCCAGAAGCAGTCGCCCTGAGGTGAAACCCCGACAGGATTGGGCTGCGGGCCGGCATCGATAAAGGCGCATCGCGCCATGGACCCACGAGACCAGACGCCATCGGTGATCGACAGGGTGAGGTAGCGGGAATTCTCAAATCCATCGCGGGCATCGGGATAGTCAAATCGGACCTCCTGGAAGGCCGTATTGGACGAAGCCACCACCTTGTCTTCCTGGCTGGCGGCAAAATGCGAAACCATGTCCAGGGCAATGGGACAGACCAGGACCTCTGGTTCGCCTCCCGCGACACAGCGACGGAACTGATAATCTGGCCCCAGCCAATAGGCTGTCTGCCCCACCACAGTCGCGGCGTTGGGGCCGATCAGACCACACTGTTCGCCAATGCGGTCGAACCGCCAGGGCTGATTCAGTGCCCCTACAAAGCGGCCGAGAAACAGCGAGTGGTCCGTCCAGACCAGCATGCCCGGGCCCATATTGCAGGCCCCGACAATTCTTCCGCCACCCGGCAGGATGTATTCCCTGGCCGTTGTATCGGCTCGGGTGGCCCAGACCTCCGCATCGCGGATCGAGGAATGTCGGATGCACAAGGGGTTGAAAGCCCCTGACGCTTCCTCTTCGCAACCCAGGGCAAAGACCTGATCGGTCCCCGAGACCAACATCGCGCTCACCGTCCCCGGAGCGTCGGCAAGCCTCATGGCCCTTTGGCTCGAGCCGTGGGTCCAGATGTAGATCGCCCCGCCCCGGGGGCTGGCGATCAGGGCTTCACCCCAGGCTGAAAGCGACCAGGTCCGGGGGAAATAGTCCGACAGGGATGGGGTCGAATAGGTGCCACTTGAATAGGTGCCCGTCCCAAATCCTCGCCCCCCGGCCCCATCCACGGGCCCGGCCTCGAGCCCCTCAGGGGTGACCTTCGACAGGACACCGCCCCTCAGGATCTGCAGGTCCGTGTGAGTGCCAAAGGCTAGCTGCAGCCCCCCACCGAGGTCCGTCCAGGCCAGAACCCGACGACAGACGCCGTTTAGGCGTTCGCCCATCAGCCTCTCCCAGCCACCTATGACCTGGGCCTGACCGCGCCAGAATCGCACATTGGCACCATCGGCCCAACGTCCGCTCGCTGCAAAGCTGGTGTCATCGCTATCCAGCCCCGGAGGAATGGTCAGGGGAATACGCATGCCAAGCCTCACTATTCCTTGTTTGAATGAGTTAGCTGGGTGGATCGAAGCTATCTGGCGCGAAGGACGAAGATCAGCACTCGTCCGTTGCCGCCCGCAGCCACGCCGACTTCACCGGTGGATTCGCCTCCGGATCCGCCCCCGGGGAATCCGCCAGCCAGGACAGAGCTCCCATCGGTCCTGCCCGCCGAGCCGGCACCGCCCGTAAACATGGCTGGCTGGTCCAGAAACCCGCCGGCACCGCCGCCTCCACTTGCGGAATAGGTGGCAAGCCCACCCGTCCCGCCCATCTGGCCATTGGCACCGGGGGCCGTCGGAAATCCCCCACCGCCTCCGGCCCGGTTTAGGTCGCCACCGGTCGCGATCCCGCCAGCACCCCCCGCACTCAGGGTTCCACCACCGCCACCCCCGGCGACGATCAAACCCCCACTGGGGAGCCTCACACTGGTAGCCGTTCCCGCCTTGCCATCGCCGCTGCCCGGCAGCACGGCCGCCCCGGGCACACCAACAGAATAGGCCAGGGATTGTCCGGGGCTCAGCTTGACGCATTTGAAGGCCGCCGCGCCGCCGCCGCCACCGCCAATTCCCGGGACCATGCTGGACGCGCCAGACCCTCCCGGGCCAAAGGCATAGACCAGGGCCACACATGCCCTTTGGGCCGTGAAGTTACCGCTGCCGCTGCTCGCATCGATGAGCTTCAGCATCTCCAGGGCACCATTGGCCGCGGGTCGTTTCGCCGACAGACCAGAGCCGATGCGGCGCACCATGCCCCGCATCAGTAATCCGCCCATTCAGCTTCGAAGACGACACCCGCAGCCAGGGCCACGCTGATGGCGCAGTAGAGTTCCTCCCCGATCCCCAGGATCATCGGGCCATCGTCGGAATAGCCGAGATCCGTGGTGGCGATCTGGGCCGTGTTTGACAGGGTGAAGGCCGGGATCACCGCGGTCCGCACCAGGCGTTTGGTGGCCCCCCCGTCACTGGATCGAAACAGCTGGACCTGGGTTGCCGTGGCGGTGCCTCGGGGTGTCGCCGTCAGCTTGACAAGGCGGGCTCCGTTGGGTCCGGCGGTCATGACCTTGACCGTAGCGGTCGGACTATCGGTCAGGACGGTGTTGGCGAGGCTAGCCACGGTCGTGGCGCTGCGGGGGATCTGGGGCGTGATGATGCTGTTGGCTGCGACAGCCATGTTCAGGTCCTCGATGTTGAAGGGGTCGCTAGAGGGTCACGGCAAAGGCGATGGCCCGGCCTGTGGAGGCCAGGCGCTCGGCGGCCGCGTCGGCAATGTCGGCGCTGGACAGTCCCGTCCAGGTCGCAGTCAGCCCATCGGTCTTCAGGACCTTGCCCGCCTGACCGGACTGGCCTGGCAGATTGCCGGCATTGTAGCTCCAGGCCAGCTGGTCGACATAGGTCTTCAGGGCCCGCCCCGCGGCGCTGAGGCAAAAAAGCTCGGCCCCGTCACAGGCGACCAGGGTGATGTCGCCGGGGCCCACCTCGGCCGAAGCCCCTGCGCCCGTGGAGATCTGCACCGCCGCCGCCGTGCGGTTGCGCACCAGATAGATCTTGCTGACGGCTGGCACGAGAATCCGGGCCGGGCCCTGCCCTATCAGGTCCAGCATGGCAGAGCGGGCCTCGTCTTCTCCGCCGTTCTGCGATGAGAGCCGATAGTCTCCCCCGGTCAGGGTCAGGACGGTTCGACCGGCCAGGGCAAAATCGATGCGGGCAAGGGTATTGTTCAGCCGCGGGGCACCCCAGGTGTTCAGGTTCTCCCCCGCGGCCTGCATCTCCAGCCTGAGACTGGGGGTGTAGGATGACGGCATCAGATGGCTCCTCCAGTGTCCTGACGTACCCAGTGGGTGCCGTCCGAGTGGGCAAGGATGTTCAGGTCGCTGACCCACAGAATGCAGCCCATCCAGTGGGCCGGATCGGGCAACGCCCCCTGGACGCAATGAAAAAGGGCCAGCGGATGTCGGGCGGGCTCCAGGCTCTCGGCCAGCTCCGATAACGGTCCTCGGATATTGGCCGGCAATCGCGGGTCCGGCCTCAGCATGGCAGTCCGGCCTCGGGCGTCAGCCGTGCTAGGGTCAGGGGTCGAGCTTCCAGGGCATTGGCTTCAGCAAGGGCGGCACCGTACCGGGCGGCAAACAGGGCCAGCAGATCCGCATCCCTCAGATAGGGGGCGGCCTCCATGAGGGTGCCGAACAGATAGAGGTCCGGACAGGATGCCAGAACGGGATTTGTCGGCACCGCATCGGACAGCCGGATCCGCTGCCTCATGGCCAGGATCAGGTTCGTGCCGACCTCGCAGGGCCGGTCCAGTCTGATTCCCTCCCCCTGAAGGCTCCAGGCCCGCGGCGGACCTGACAGGTCTGTCCTTGCGAATCCGCCCTGCGCCTGAAAACTCAGGGCTTGCCGCCAGCCCTCGACCTTGCGCCACACTCCCAGAGGCTCAAGACAATCCTCCGGCAGGTCCAGCCAGTCGATGCCGGCGGCTGCCCTGATGACCACCTCTACCTCCATGGCTCTCAGACGCAGCAGGCGGTTCAGTCGGGATTCTGCCAGGGCGATGAAGTCCGGGATCCGGTCCCCCAGATCTCGGCGGTCCAGCCAGTCGGCAACAGCCTGCTTCAGCTGGGCATAGGTGCTCAGGGCCATGTCGATCTCGATGTCAGAAATGAAAGTCAGGGGACGGCATCACGGCCGTCCCCGACGGGGGATCAGACCCGGCCTCAGTTGTTCGCCATTCGGCACGCCAGTTGCGGCCTCAGGGTCTTGAAACCGTAGAGTACGTCCAGTCGGCAGGGGAACTTGTCGTTATTGATGTCGTACTGCCGCACAATCCGCATGGAGATCCCGTCAAAGGTCTCCCGCGCGGCAAAGTCGACGCCCCGGGGCATGACCATGTCGGCCGTGGCAAAGGCGAAGGCGCTCTTGTGATAGGCCATGCTGATGCCGTGGGCCGTGCCACCGGTGCCCGCTACCTGAATGGAGACATTGTCGCTGGGAGACCCGCTCACCGTCTGCTGGGCCCCGCTCGTGATCAGGGCGGGCGAGATCTGCAGGGTCAGATTGCCCGAAGCATCCGCTGTGCCGTCTGCGGTGGCCACGAACTGTTGCAGGATACCGGTGGAGGCCTTGGTTTCCGGATGAACCCGGAACACTCCGGCAATGGTCAGGATGTCACCGCGCTTGATCGCCGCACTATTGGCACCCCATCCGTCCGTGACCAGGCTCGCCCCGGTCTGGTTTGCGCCATTGACCAGAGGCGTGCCGGACTTGCTGCCCACGGTGTGGGACGGCCACAGGGTATTTTCCATGAAATCAAAGCCCGCGGTGCGGCCCATATAGCCCTCGCGATACTGCCGGGCGATGTTGTTGCCGTCGTTGAACAGGCCTTTCAGGGCATCCACGAGGTCCACATTGTCCTGGGTATTCAGATTGGCCGTCCGCCCTGCCAGAGGCGCCAGATTGTCCACCAGGATCTTGCGACCCTGCAGGACCTTGGCAAAACTCGCTGCTGCCCCGTGGTTGTTCACCTGGTTGCTGACGTCCTTGTACATCGACATGGCATCGGCCTCGATATGGGCCGCCAGCACACTCATGGCCGGCTCCAGGATGCGCTCGCTGAAGTCATCCAGGCTCAGGGTCAGGTCAACAGAGGTGAAGTTGAGATCCACCCCCTTCTGGGTCTGGACCTTCAGGTCGACGGCCGTCTCGCTGGTGTCCTGGGCGGCAAGGGTCGAGCCGGTTCGCACCGTGTACTGGTTGGGCAGGCGCACCTTCAGGCTGTCGCCCACCTTGGCGCCCTGACGGGCAAAGCTGTCGTCATATTCCCGGGTGATGGAGCCCACAAAGTTCAGCTTCTGGTGCAGGACGCGCAGGGCTTCGCGGGTCACCGTGGTGGGAGAGAGAATGGAATTGGGCATGGTGTCCTTTCATCGGCCGCTCAGGCCAGCAGAAGGCGCGACCTGTCCCGGTCGGGATCAGGCCTGGCCTCGGGTCATGGTTTGAAGTCTCAGATGCGGCCGTTGGCCTGGGCGGCCCGTCGGGCCATCCAGTCCCGGGTGGCCATCTGGTCGCGAACGGCCGGGTCCAGCGCCCCGGACCCGCGAACTTGTTGAGCTGGCTGGAGCCCCTGGTTCTGCTTCAGATGGGCTGCAGCCGCCTGTTCGGCCGTCATCCGCGCCCCCTGGTGGGCATGGTGCAGAAGCTGCCACACCCGTGGGTCATCAACCTCGCTCAGATCCTCAGGGCTCAGCCCCATTTCCCCGGCAAAGGTCATGAGCTTCCGCGCATGGTCCGGGGACCAATCCTCGATGGTCTCGGCCAGGATCTGACCTGTGGTCTTCATCCGCTCAGCCAGGGCCTGGCTTTCGGCTTGCCGGCGTTGAGACTGCTTCTGTCCCAAGGCCTTCAGATGATTTTGACGGGCCGCGTTCAGGGACTGGAACCGGGTCCAAAGGGCCCCGGCCCGCGCCACATCCTCCCGCCCCAATGCCGCCCAGTCGGCACCCTCAAACTCGCCGATGGCCTGCTCCAGAAGGTGCAGTTTCACGCGATCTGCGAGGTCTTCCTGGCTCATTCTGGAATGATCCAGGACCTTGCGATGGTGATCGTCCAGATGCTGGCGATGGGCCCTCAGAGCCTCGAAGTGCTGGCCCAGCTCGCCCCTGGCCATGACCAGATCCCTCAGGGCGGCCGGCAGACGATAGACGGCACCGTCATGTTCCAGGTCGAAGTCCTCCGGCCCATCCAGGGCGTCAGACACGGCGGTATCCTCGTCACCGAGGGTGACTTCTGGTTCGTCCATAGGGTCCTCTGGATCTGGGGCCCGGACACGGATCAGCCGTCCGCCTGACGGCAGACCTGATCCGTTTCGCGGGCCGGGAAACGTTGAAAACGGGGGTGTGGCCCTCGGCAGGCCTTCGCCGCTCCCGCAGGAGACAGCTTCGTCCGATATCAGAATGCTCTCATATCTGCGCGCAGATGACAAGAACAAAGCAGAAACATTTATCCATTCGATGTCACCTTCATCCGGCCGGTCTCCGCCTCGAAGGCAGCGATCTCCAGCTTGCGGACCTCCGCACTGCGATCAGCCTTCAGGGCCGACAGCTCCTGCCCCAAGGCCTGGAGGTGTGCCGTCAGCTGGGCCACCTGGGGGTCGACACCCTTGACCGCGGGCGGCAACAGGGCCGCCATCCGCTCGGCGATCTCCTCGGCCCCCGGCCAGTCCAGATTGCGGGCCAGCAGGTCCCCCACCACCGGGGCCACCGGCGGAAAGGCCCGCACCAGTTCCAGCATCTGATTGGCGGCCTCTTCCCGCCGGGAGGTAAAGCTCGGCCCGGCCCGCACCGTCAGGTCATACTTGCCCACCGACAGATCATAGATCCGCTCTACTCCTTCGGGCTGGGACGGCTTGGCCCCGGGCTGGATCCTGGCAAGCCCCGGCTTGCCCTCCGGCCCCAGGACCCGGACCATCCGCGGAGTCGAATAGACCCTGGGGATCAGGTCGATCAGGATCCGGCCCGCATGCCGGATCGCCCGGCTCAGATTGTCGATATAGTGGAAGGTCGAGACGTCCCCCTCCCTCTGCCGGGCCATGATCGCCCGGCCGGAGGTTTCGTTGGACCGCGCCCCGAGACTGGCATCGTAGAGCCCCATGATCGCCTTCATGTCATCGCTGGCATTCAGCGCCTCCTGCAGGGCCCCGGCCGGCACCCCGGCAAAGGGCTGACGCTGGGGGGCCTCCGGGCCGTCAAATTCGATATAGGCATGGGTCTGGGCATTGGCTGTGGCCCACTTGGCCGCATCGCTCTCGAAGGCCCCCTTTCGACCAATGAACGGGGCCTTGGGGGCCAGGGCCACCAGCTCGGTAGAGGTGGTCCGCCAATAGTTGAACATCCGCTGCGGATCCTTGGCATCCCGCACCAGGCTACGCAGCACCCGCCGTCCCTCGATCAGCAGTTCCTCGCCGTAGACCGGGACAATGGGGATGTAACGGCCAGCCCAATCCACGGTCTCCAGCACCTCGGCACCGGACAGCAGATACTGCCGAACCCGTGGCCGGGACACGATCCTGGGGCGTCCCACCACCTGAATTCCCAGCCGGTCAAAGAGCGCCTTCTGGGCCTGATAGACCCCGGCCTCCACCACCTGCCCGTCTGAAAGGGCCAGCAGGGTGGTCTCCACCTGGTCCCGTCGCCAGTATTCGGCAAGCCGGACCTGGGGCGTCTCCCGCCCGCCACCGACATCTCCCTGCCAGGAGCTGGTCTCTGCCCCCGGCCAGCGGGCCTCGAACTCAGCCCGGTTCAGGGAATCCACCACAAAGGCCGACTTCCAGTCGGCGCTATCTGCCGCCGTGGAATCCGGGTCCCCATAGATGGAAAAGGGATCCGCAACCCGCTCGATCACCAGATCCTGGTCAAAGCTGCTGTCATCGGCATAGCGGGTATTGATCCGGAAATAGCCAAAGCCCCCGGTCACCGCGAAATCCAGGGCCGTGTCATAGGCCACCTCGGCGTCAGAGGACTGTTCGATGTTGCGGATCAGGCCATTGAAGATCTCCGCCGTGGCATGGTCCGCTGCCCCGTCCACCGGGTGACAGACAATGGCCGGCTTGTTCTGCCGCGCATCATTGACCACCTGCCGGATGAAGGCGGGCAGGCGGTTGATGGTCAGGCACGGTCGCCCATCCAGCTCCCGGTCCCGCCGCACGGTCTGGGGCCATTGCTCCCCCAGCCGCGCAAACCTCAGATCGTCCAGGGCCTCGGCCCGGTTGTCTGCCTCCCGCGCACGGGCCAGCTCAAACGCCGCGCGGGCGTCCTTCAGAAGATCGTCTTGCATGTCTGTCCTGTCCTGCCCGGTTTCCGGGATCAGCTCATCCAGTTGGCGGCGGGGCGGCGTTTCGGGGCCGAACCTGTCCCGGCCAGGCGGTTCACCGCATATTCCCCAAAGGCATCTGCCCCATGGCTCGCCCGATCGTGCAGTGGCCCCGAATAGCTCGCCGTCGCCGCCACCCAGCGCTTTCGATAGGTGCGCAGCCGCTCCAGTCCTGTGGCGCAGGCTCCAGCGTCGAACCAGGTCACCGGGATCATCAGCCGGCTGGCATTGATCCGCTCTTCGGGATCCGCCGCCACACCTACCTCTATGGGGCGCACCCCCAGCCCGCTCAGGGTCTCGAACCGTGATCTGCCACCGGCCCCCAGCTCGCGCACCATCACGTCATGGGGCAGATAGTGGCGGCCATAGACATAGGGCTTCTGCGACAGAGCCAACCGTACAATGGATTGCAGCCCCTCGCCGGAGACCTCGAAATAGTCGATGGCCCGGACCTCCCGGCCTGTCTGCTGAAAGAACCAGATGGCCGTATAGTCATCGATGCCGAGGTCCCAGGCGGTGTCCACCTTCAGGCCTGGATCATGCGGCACCCGACAGATCCGGCCCTCGACCTCCGCCTGTTTCAGGCCCTCGCCGAAATAGGCCCCCGGTGCCGCGGCATCAAAGGCCACCATGTACTCCGTCTCGAACCGGGCCTGACCCTCGGCGTCAGATCCTGTTTCCGAAATCAGCTCGGCCCGCTCCCGCGCCAGTTGCTCTGGGGTAAAGACGTGAGTCGCCGTGGCCGGTGACTTCATTGCAAACCAGTTGGGGTCACTCGCCCTGGCCTCAAAGGCCCGGGTGGCGTGGTTGCGCCCCCTCGGGGTCCACAGAAACAGGGCCCAGCCGCCGTTCTCCGCCAGGATGGGGCGCAGATAGGTCCAGCAGTCTGGCTTGGCGAGCGCCCATTCCGAAAACACCACCCCCACAGGAGGGGCGCCGACCAGCCGGTCATAATTGTCAGACCCGCAGATCTGCCAGATCGACCCGTTGGTCAGGCGGATCTGCATCTCAGCGTCCCGGGTGGCCGCTCTCAGCTCCAGGGGAAAGGCCTCATCGATCCGCCGACGGCCCGTGTGGGGATTGACCGCATCCCAGATCGCCTTGCGCCCCTGGGAAGCATCCGGCAGCAGGTGCCAATAGACCCCCGGCTTCTGCCAGGCGGCTATGGCGGTCCAGTGCAGCGCCACCTCATCCTTGCCCCACCGGCGGTGAGCGGCCACATCGGCCCTGAGCCCGCCCTCGCGAAGATACCGCCAAAGAGCTAGTTGATAGGGTCGCGGTGCCCAGCCAGAGGGCAGGGTCACCCGACGCGGTGAAGGTTCAGCGACCCTCATCGGGATCCCGGATCGTCACCTCCACCGGACCGCCGCCAAGGGAACGGCCCTTGCCCCCACATCGATCCAGCACATCCCGGGCCGCCGCGAGCCGGCTGGAGTCCGGCCCCGACCCCTCCATGACCGAGGCCAGGGTCTCTAGGGCCAGGGGCAAGAGCGCCGTCAGGCGGTCGTGAAAATCTTCAGCCATGGGAATCCTGCGATTCAGATCGCGCACTGACCCGCCAATGGAGCCACTGAGGCTCCGGCCAGGGTCACGCGCTGAAGGAATGGGAAGGCCGGGGGACACTGCCCCAGCCTCCATAATCTGCCACAAAATCCCGCGGAAGACAAGAACATAAACAGAACATTCTACCTGGCTGGTGGCCTCGGCTCCGCCCTTCAGCTAAGCCCTGCGCAATAGTGACCGGAGATCTCCATGCGCATTCCTATGCTGACCCTTGCCGCACTCCTCACCCTGTCTGCCTGCAGCCCCAAGCCCGCAGAACCCGAAGCCCCGGCCGAGGCCCTGGAGCCGCTAGAGGTCAGTGCAGGTCAGTCCGAGGCCGAGCTCGTGGAACGCTCCCTGCTGCGCTGGACCACTCTTGATGCCGATGGCAACGGCATCCTGACCCAGGTGGAGATCAAGGCCGGAGCCAAGGGCGACGACCTCGCCCGCAGCAAACGGGTCGGCGGACTTCTGACCCATGCCGATGCCGACAAGGACGGGTCTGTCACCAAGGCCGAGGCCGAGGCCTACGCCCATGCCCGATTCACCCGTCAGGACACCAACAAGGACGGCTTGGTCAGCGACGCCGAATTCCAGGCTCCCATCGGCTAGACCTCGCCCCTGCCCGGAGCGTTGGCACAGAGCAGGTCCAGGGCCACGGCGAGGACGGCCTCCATCCGCCCGGCCTCCCGCTCATTTCCGGTAGCCTCCCGGGGCGTCATTTCCTCCCCGCAGATAAGGTCACAGGCCGCCACCAGGGCCGCCTGCTGACCCAGGATCCGCCTGAGGGCCACGAGGGCCTGACTGGCCCTCGCCCGAGCCTCGGCCTGTCCCAGAACGGCGGCCACGGGCTGAGCGCCCGCCTCCCCCGGTTGAAGGTTCAGACTGGATCTCAAGGCCAACTCGCCCCTTACCCGGCGATAGATGGCTCCATATCTCAGGCCCGCCGTGTGCTGGGCGACACTCAGACGACCCTTTGCGGCCAGCCAGTCCAGCCCGGTCTGTCGACGATAGGTCCTGGCGCGTCCCCGTGCAGGATTGCCCAGGCTGACAAAGGCTGCGCCCCGTGCCTGGGTCAGCCCCAGGGTCTCTTCGACGCCCCGGACGACGTCCAGGCTCTCGATGTCTGAAGTCTGCATCGTCACCATCTCCATCAGGTCAATCAAGTTTCGGGGGGATCAGGGGTAGGCAGACCACCAGCTGGTCCTTGCCGATCCGGCGTTCCGACAGAGCCCAGAACCCACCTTCCGCCATCACAGCGGTGCAATGGGCCTCATGGCGGGCGAAGCGGGGCAGATGTCCGTCTCCCGCCCCCCTCTGGGTTCGCGCCTGGAGAACCCGCTCCATGCGCCGGCCTTCGAATCGGCAAAGCCCCAACTGGGCCCTGGCCTTGTCTGGGGTGAGGCCCTCCTGGCGCAGGACAGCATAGTCCTGGCCACTGGGCAGGGGGGTCACATTACGACCGGTTTTGACGTGGGGTCTTGTTTCTGTAGGCATGACCCTAGGTTGCATGGAACACAGGATGAACGTCCAGCTATTTTTTGTATTTTTTATACATTCGAAATCTTGTATGACCTTCGGAGTATGGAACAGCCCCACCAGCGCCTCCGCCAGGCCCGCCTCGCCCGTGGGTTCGCCTCAGCTACCGCAGCAGCGACCCATTTCGGCTGGAACCGCAACACCTATGCCTCCAACGAGAACGGCAATGCGCCCTTCTCCTGGCGCCGGGCAAAGACCTATGGGGAGGCGTTCGGCGTGCGGGCCGAATGGCTCCTGCAGCCGGGGCCTGAGGGAGAGATCTCGCCGACCGTTCCCATACTGGGCCGGGTCGGCGCCAATCCCGACGGTCGGGTCCTCCTCGCCAGCGGCCAGCCGGCCCATGACCGGGCCCCTATTCCCCCCGGGGGGTCTGACCTGTCCTGTGGCCTTGAAGTTTCAGGACATTCCATGAGAGGTCTGGCCGATGATGGAGCCCTGATCTATTTTGAGGATCAGCGCAGCATCCCCACCCCTGACATGCTTGGCCAGATGGTCGTGGTCGAAACCGATGTCGGTGAGATCCTGGTCAAGCGCCTGCTACGGGGCTCGACCAGGGGGGTATTTGATCTGGAAAGCCTGGCTGGCCCCATGCGCCACGACACGCGCCTTCGCTGGGCGGCCCACATCACGGCCATCATCCCGCCAGTCCAGGCCCGGCGCATCATCCAGCGTGCCGACGAGACACCCGAACCCACCCTGTCTGAGCCCCTGCACTACTGAAATCTGATTCCGGCTTTGGCGATTAACTGTATGTAAAATACATTCATGGGATGCAGAGCTCATCCAACTCTCCCGAACTCGCGGCGGCCATCGAGGAAGAACGCGCCCTGGACAGGGCCTTTCAGCGACACGCCGCCGAGCAGTCCGCCCGCCAGTCCGGAGTCCGTTGGTCCGGCCCGCCTGTAACAGCGCCCCTGGACAGAACCCCCGATGAAATCGAGGCCGCAGCGCGCGCGCGTCAGAAGCGGCACCAGATCTGGCTGAGTCAGGACACCACAACCTGGCTCCAGGCCATGATCGACCTCCAGGCCTTCGCCCGACACCTCCACGGCCTGGCTGAGCGCGGGCGCGAAACCTGGTCGCGGGGCCTGCCAGGGGACCTCGATGGCGCCGAGGCCCTGACCCTTAAGATCGAGGACCAGGCTCCCGACTTCATACAGGCCCTGAACCGAGCCCGTTCCGCCCTGCGGGCCTTGCAGACCGCACAACAAACCAGATAAGTAGTTTTACAACCTAACTGGTTTGGACATCGCATGATCGCCCAGGATACCCAGGCCCTTGCCGAAGCCCTCCGCCCCGCCCTTTTGCGGGTCTCCCGCCGCCTGAGGCAGGAAGCCCAGAGGGCGGGGATCTCGGCCCTCGACGCCCTGATCCTCGGCCAGATCCAGCACCAACCCGGTATCGGGGTCTGTGGTCTGGCGGATGCCGAACAGATGGCGCGTCCCACCATGAGCAGCCACATCAAACGCTTCCAGGCCCAGGGGTGGGTCTCCCGGACTGACGACGCCATCGACGGCCGTCGCTCCGGACTCGCCATCACCGACCAGGGCCGGGCCCAGTTGGATGCCATCCGCCAGCTTCGCAATGACT
>CAIYZB010000441.1 GCA_903930545.1 uncultured Alphaproteobacteria bacterium | reverse complement strand
GGAGTCGGATCTGCCCTGAGGGGTACCAGTCCACCATTGCTGTCCCGTGGCGTCATGGACTCTTTGAATGAGTGTTTCGATCTGGCTTCTGCCCGAACCTCGGCGCGGGCTGCCCACGTTCCTGACACTGTCCTGGGTCTCCTCTTGGTCTACGCCATTCTTTCAATGGTGATGTTGGGAGCGGTCCAAGGGGCCGAACTCCGACCAGACTGGATGCAGACAGGACTTTTGCTGGTTCTGATGACCCTCGCGTACGTAATCGTGCTGGACCTGGACAGACCTCGGAGCGGTTCGATCCGTGTGTCCCAAGAGCCGCTGGTGGCAGTCCTGAGGGGCATGGACGCAAGGGGCGCTCAGTAAGACAGCCCGGAGGCCTTGTTCCGGCCTGCCAGGGCTTCAGTCTGCAATATTACGGGAGGGTGCGATCATGCGGAGGGCCTTCGAAGATCCAAGAAATCTGACCCAAATCCGCGAACCAAAGCCCAACCTGAAGTGGGGCCATTGGTGGGGCCAATCTCGAAAATTCCGTAATATTACAATAAAAACAATGGCTGTTGGCGGAGGGGGTGGGATTCGAACCCACGGTAGGCTCTCACCTACGGCGGTTTTCAAGACCGCTGCCTTAAACCACTCGGCCACCCATCCGGAGCGGGGGCTATAGCAGGGCCAGGCGGGGGCAGGCTAGGGCGGTTTGGGGGGATTCACAGGCTTAACGGATTAACCCTGTTCCTTAACTGCGTCGCAAAACCTTGGGCGCAGTCTGGGCCCCAAGCTCGGCCCCAGAATGGGTGCCGTTTAGGGGGAGCCCCGCCATGATCCGTGTATCGCGTGTCCAGAAGCGTGCCGTCATCATCACCGCCCTGCTGGCCTCTGCCAGCCTGGCCGCTTGCAGCACCATTCCGGCTCCAAAGCTCGCCACCCGATTGCCGGGGGCGGTCGGGACCAGCCCGGGTGCCCTGCCCAGCGGCGCGGGTGGGCGCTACAAGGTCGGGCTGCCCTATCAGGTGGCCGGGATCTGGTACACACCCAAGGAAGAGCCCGACTACGACCAGACGGGCACCGCCTCCTGGTATGGCGATGATTTCCACATGAAGTCGACGGCCAATGGCGAGGTCTTCGACATGCACGCCGTCTCGGCCGCCCATACCACCCTGCCCATGCCCTCCATCGTCGAGGTGACCAATCTCGACAACGGACGAAAGATCCAGGTGCGGGTCAATGATCGCGGCCCCTTCGTCGGCAATCGTCTGATCGACCTGTCCCACGAGGCGGCCCGCCAGCTGGGCTATGACCAGAAGGGGCTTGCCCATGTGCGGGTCAAATATGTCGGCCCCGCCACCCTGGGCGGTCCTCAGACCGGCCAGCGCTACGCCCAGGCAGCCCCCGCGCCGGGTCCGGTTCAGCCCGCGCCCCTGGCTCCCGTCACGGTCCAGGCCCAGGACCTGCCCCCGGCACCGGTCGCCCCGGTGGCCGTGGCCAATAGCTACCGGATTCAGGCCGGGGCCTTTGCCAGCCAGGACAATGCCCAGAAGGTGGCAAGCCAGCTCCAGGCCAATGGCGCGGCCTCCATCGAGCCCTTCCAGAGGGCAGACGGGGTCATGCTCTATCGCGTCCTGCTGGCTGGGCCGGTGGACGAGGGCGAGGCCTTTGCCCTGAGGGACCGGCTGGCGGCCTCGGGCTTTGGTCAGGCCAGGGTGCTTCGGCCCTTCTAGTCGCTGGACAAGCGCGGCGAACGGGCCATTTTACGGACCCGTGACCCGTGGCTTTTTCATCAGTTTCGAGGGCGGCGAAGGGGCCGGCAAATCGACCCAGATCCGGCGTCTGGGCGAGCGTCTGACCGCGCGCGGGCTTCAGGTGGTCCTGACCCGCGAACCGGGAGGATCAGAAGGTGCGGAGGCCATCCGCGACCTTGCCCTAAATGGCTCGGTCGACCGCTGGTCGCCCCTGACGGAGTCCCTTTTGATGTATGCGGCCCGGCGCGATCATATCGAACGCCGCATCCAGCCGGCCCTGGACCAGAGTCAGGTGGTGCTTTGCGACCGTTTTGCCGACTCCACCCGGGCCTATCAGGGGGCCGGCGGCGGGGTCTCGACTGACTTCATCGATGCCCTCGAGGCCAATATCGTCCAGGACTGCGTGCCGGACCTGACCCTGATCTTCGACATGCCGGTGGAGGAGGGTCTCAGGCGCGCTGCCTCTCGCGGGGACTATGAGGCCCGCTTTGAGTCCAAGGGTCTGGAGTTTCACCAGAGGCTGAGGGATGGCTTCCTGAAGATCGCCGCGGACCAGCCCGACCGCTGTCTCGTGATCAATGCCGCCGCCGGGGATGTGGAGACCGTTTCCGCCCTGGTCTGGGCGGCGGTGGAGCCCAGACTGCCCCGCCATGGCTGAGGCTCTGCCACATCCCAGGGACGTCTTTGACCTGATCGGTCACGAGGCTCCAGAAGCCGCCTTTGAGGACTCCCGTGCCCGGGGGCGTCTGCACCATGCCTGGCTGCTGACGGGACCTGAGGGCGTGGGCAAGGCGACCTTTGCCTTCCGTGCGGCCCGACGCCTGCTCGGAGCCCCCTTGGATGAGCGCTACGGGGTTCTGGGATCGAGCCCCGAGCACACGGTCAGCCGCCTGGTCATGGCTCGCTCCCATCCTGACCTGCTGGTGATCGAACGGGTGGGTGAGGACGGCAAGCCGCGCAAGACCATTCCGGTGGACGAGGCCCGCAAGCTGTCGGAGTTCTTCTCCAAGTCCCCGGCCAGCGCGCCGCACCGGGTCGCCATTATCGATGCCGCTGACGACCTGAACGTCAATGCCGCCAATGCGGTGCTCAAGACCCTGGAGGAGCCCCCGCCCCACGGGGTCCTGCTGCTGGTGGCCCATGCGCCGGGCCGCCTCCTGGCCACCATCCGTTCGCGCTGTCGTCGCCTGGGCTTTTCGCCGCTTGCCGAGGCACGGGTCATGGACTTCGTGGCCCAGCGCGCCGGGGTCAATGGCGAGGATGCCCTTCATCTGGCCCGTATGTCCGGCGGTGCGCCTGGCCGGGCTTGGAGCCTGGCCCAGCAGGGGGCCGTGGCCGTGGACGAGGCCGCCCGCAACCTGCTCGCTGCCCTGCCGAAACTCGATGAAGGCGCGGCCCTGGCCATGACCGACCGGTTCCGGGGCGGAGAGGGCCCGGCCCAGTTCGCCCTGCTGTTCGAACGTCTGGCGGACCGCGTCCATGCCCGGGTCGAGGCGGGACTGAAGGACGGCAGGGGCGGCCTTGATCGCTGGGCCGGGGCATGGGAGACGCTGCAGCGCCTGCCCCGGGAGGTCGAGGCCCTGAACCTGGATCGCACCGATGCCTTCTATACCGCCCTCAACGACCTGCGCGACGCCGCGCGCTGAGCCATGCTGATCGACAGTCACGTCAACCTCCACGCCCACCAGTTTGACGAGGATCGTCAGGCCGTGATCGACCGTGCCCGGGAGGCCGGCATCCGCCTGATGGTCAATATCAGCGACAAGGTCTCCGGCTGGGACAAGGTCCGGGCCGTGGCTGATGCCCCGGACATATGGTGCACGGTAGGTACCCATCCCCATGAGTCCAAGGAGAACCCCGACCTGTCCGCGGCTGACCTCATCGCCCTGGCCCGGGATCCCCGGGTGGTGGGCATTGGTGAGACGGGCCTGGACTTTCACTACGACCTTAGCCCGAGGGACATCCAGGCCCGGGTCTTCCGCGCCCATGTAGCGGCGGCGAGGGAAACCGGCCTGCCCCTGGTAGTCCATACCCGCGAGGCCGACGAGGAGATGGCCGCGATCCTGGAAGAGGAATTTGCCATCGGCCCTTTCCGGAT
>CAIYZB010000440.1 GCA_903930545.1 uncultured Alphaproteobacteria bacterium | reverse complement strand
TGACTTCCGCTGTCTGGTAGAGGCGGTTCAGCGCAAGGGGCCCAGGGTCACTGTGGTCTCCACTGTAAAATCCCAGCCACCCATGGCCTCGGACGATCTGCGACGTCAGGCCGACAACTTCATCGATCTCGCTGATCTGGCTGACCTGATCGGGCGCCCTTCCCGGCTGCCCAGGTTCATCCAAGAAAGCCGGATGCCCAGCGACCGGGACACTTCGGTCGATATCGATGAAGACGCCTGAGACCCTGATTTCCGAACCGCCCAGGGACTGCCCGCTCTGCCCACGACTGGTGGCCTACCGGGCTGAAAACCGGCGTCAGAACCCTGACTGGTTCAATGGTCCCGCCCCCTCCTTCGGAGATGACCAGGCGCGCCTTCTGGTGGCGGGCCTCGCCCCCGGCCGAACCGGGGCCAACCGCACGGGGCGGCCCTTCACCGGGGATGCCGCCGGGGTCATGCTCTATGAGACCCTGCTGAAGACCGGCTTTGCCCGGGGCACCTATCAGGCGCGGCCAGATGACGGGTTGGAACTGGTGGACTGCATGATCAGCAATGCCGTGCGCTGCGCCCCGCCCCTCAACAAGCCCGAGACTTCGGAAGAAAACACCTGCCGGCCCTTCCTGACGGCCAGGCTGGCGGCCTTGCCACGGCTGAAGGTCATTGTGACCCTGGGCGATGTGGCCCGGCGGAATGTTCTCAAGGCCATCGGCCTCAAGGCCTCAGCAGGAATCCCCGGCCATGGGTCGGAGTTCCAGGCCGGGCCATATGTGGTCCTGAACAGCTATCACTGCTCCCGGCTCAACACGAACACCGGGCGCCTGACGGCGGCGATGTTCGAAGACATCTTCCGCCGGGCGAGAACCCTGATCGAAGCGTGACCCGACCGATCAGCCCCGCCCCCGCCATCCGGGACGAACGGCCAGACGAGCAAGCCGCGATCCATGATCTCACCCAGCGCGCCTTCGCCCCCATGCCCTTTGCGGCCGGCGACGAGCAGGACCTGATCCATGCCCTGCGAAATGCGGGTGTCCTGTCCCTATCGCTGGTCGCGACCAGTGAGGAAAAACTGGTGGGGCATGTCGCCTTTTCCCCTGCCACGACCGAAGACGGACGTCCCGGCTGGTATGCCCTGGGCCCTGTCTCGGTGGAACCGGGCCTGCAGAAATCGGGCATTGGCAGCGCCTTGATAAACGCAGGCATTCAAAGGCTTGGCGCGGCCGGTGCATACGGCTTCATCCTCACCGGTAACCCGGCCTATTACACCCGCTTCGGGTTCAGACCGCGGCCGGACCTTTGCCCGCCCCAAGACCCGGCGGAGTATTTCATGGTCCTGGCCCTCGGGGACGAGGCACCCTCATCCCGGTTTGCCTTCCATTCCCTGTTCCACGCGGGCTGAGAGTTTCCCGAACGCATCAGATTTCAGCGGCGCAGGCCCGCGAGGAGCGCTAACCTCGGCCCATGAAAAAGACTCTCTGCCTCCTCGCCTCCGTCGCCGCCCTTGCTCTGGGAAGCTCGGCCCTCGCCGCGCCCAAGCCCGACGCCCATGCCGAAGCCCTGGAAATCCTGACCCGATCCATTGCCGTGCGCACCGTCCAGCCCGGTGATCAGGTCATGCCCCTGGCCGGCTATCTGAAGTCGGTTCTGGTGGCCAATGGCTTCAGACCGGACGAGGTCGAGATCACCCCGGTGGCCGGTAGCGGCGTTCTGATCGCCCGCTATCCGGGCAAGAACAAGTCGCTGAAACCCATTGTTATGCTTGGACATATGGACGTGGTCGAGGCCCGCCGAGAGGACTGGGTCCGCGATCCCTTCGTCCCCGTGGTGGAGAATGGCTATGTCTTCGGTCGTGGTGCCGAGGACAACAAGTTCGACGTCTCCATGATGGTCGCCACCCTGGCTCGCCTGCGCCGAGAGGGCTGGGTGCCCGGTCGCGAGATCATCCTGGCCCTGTCCGGTGACGAAGAGACTGTCATGGCCACCACCCGCTATCTGGCAGATCGGCTCAAAGGGGCGGAACTGGTCCTGAACGGGGATGCCGGGGGTGGAACCCTGGCAGAGGACGGCAAGCCGGTGCTCTATGCCCTTCAGGCCGCCGAGAAGACCTATGCCGACTTCCTAATCACTGTGACGGACCCCGGTGGCCATTCCAGCCGCCCGGGGGCCACCACTGCCATCTATCGCATGGGCGATATTCTCGGCCGCCTGCACGCCCACCAGTTCCCGGCGAAGCAGAGCGAGCTCACCGCCGCCTATTTCCGCGCCTCGGCCGCCAAGACGTCCGGGCCGATCGGGGCTGCCATGACAGCCTTCGTTGCCAATCCCAAGGATGAGGCCGCCATCGCCCTGCTGTCGGCCGAACCGGAATATGTCGGTCAGGTCCGCACCACCTGTGTGACGACGATGATGACTGGCGGTCACGCGCCCAATGCCCTCCCGCAGAAGGCCACGGCGACGGTCAATTGCCGCATCTTCCCGGGCACGCCAAGTGAAGAGGTCCGCAAGACCCTCGAAACCGTCATGGCCGACCCTCAGGCCACCATCGTCCGCAATGACGATGGGTCAGTGGACTCCCCGGCCTCGCCGCTCCGGTCCGACGTCACGGCCGCTGTGACCCGCTCGATCCACAAGCTCTATCCCGGCCTGGCCATTGTCCCGTCCATGTCTGCCGGGGCCACGGACAGCATGTGGTTCCGCGCCGCCGGCGTGCCGAGCTATGGGGTTGCGGGACTGTTCTCGAAGCCGTCTGACAGCTTTGCCCATGGCCTCAATGAGCGGGTGCCGGTGGCGGCCATAGACGGGGCTCTGGCCCATTGGGACAGCCTGCTGCACGAGCTGGCAAAATAGGCTGGGATCAGGCGGGTCGGGACCAGTAGCGATAGGTCCAGGCCCGCTCGAAGCCCGCCTTGCGATAAAGACTGCGAGCCCCGGAATTAGCCTCCTCCACCTGAAGGAAGCCCCGCGTCATGCCGCGGTCCAGTCCGGCCTGGGCCAGGGTCGACAGGATCCGACCGGCATGGCCTTGCCCCCTCTGGGACTTCTCGGTCCTCATGCCGTGAAAGCTGACCCAGTCCTCGGCATAGGCACCGACGCCAACTGCGACGGTCTGGTCCCCAGCCCGCACCCGACCATAGAGGGCGTCTGGCGACCGACTGAGGGCTGCCACGCGACTTGCCCCGTCCACGGGATCAAAGCCCTCGCTGAGGAAGACCTTGCCCCAGGACTCGTCAGGGGCTTTCAGTGCCTCGGCCGGTTCGGCCAGGGCTGCCACATCACTCAGCCGGCAGACCTTGACCAGGGTCGGCTGCTCACTGATCAGACCCCGGGTGGTGAGAAGGTCCGCAATACCGGCCAGCCCCGGCACGTCGGGGAGACGGAAAGCGGTCCTCAGGCCTCTGGAGGCAAAAGCCTCATCGATCCGGTCAAAGACCACCGGATCAGCCTCAAGGCTATGGGACAGGGGCACGGCACTTGCCGCACGACGGATGGTGCCGGGATCCAGGGCAACCAGCCAGTCCCCGAGGTCGAGCACCTCGGCGGGAGAGACGGCCACCAGGGTCGCTCGCTCGATGGAGACGATCTCCTCGGGCCTCATCAGCCCTTGTCGCGGAGCAGCCGCGCCTTGTCCCTCTGCCAGTCCCGCGCCGCCGTGGCCTCGCGCTTGTCGTGGTTCTTCTTGCCCTTGGCCAGGGACAGCTCGAGCTTGGCCATGCCCTTTTCATTCCAGTAGAGCTTGGTGGGAATGAGGGTACGGCCGTCGCGCTGGACCGCGCCGATCAGCTTGTCGAGTTGCTTGCGATGGAGCAGCAGCTTTCGGTGACGCCTCGGCTCGTGATTGTTGCGGTTGCCCTGGGCGTAGGGTGGGATGTCCGCATTGATCAGGACAATCTCGTTGCCCTCAACCGAGGCATAGGACTCGGCGATATTGGCCCGGCCATTGCGCAAGGACTTCACCTCGGTCCCTGTCAGGGCAAGGCCCGCCTCGAAGGAGTCCTCGAGGAAGTAATCGTAGCGCGCGCGCCGGTTCTCGGCGATCAGCTTGCCGGCCATCAGATCACACCCGCGTCCCGCATGGCGGCAAGGACCTCGGTCCGGGCGGCCTCTGAACAGGCCACGATGGGCAGGCGCGCCTCTTCCAGGCACAGGCCCAGCTGGGCCAGGGCGAACTTGGTTGGCGAGGGCGAGGCGTCGCTGAACAGACCCTTGTGCAGGCGGATCAGGCGGTCCTGCCAATAGAGGGCCGTCTTCCAGTCCTCGGACATGACGGCATTGAAGAAGGTCGCACAGAGGTCAGGCGCGACATTGGAGCTCACCGAGATGCAGCCATGGCCGCCATGGGCCATGTAACCCAGGGCCGTGGGGTCATCTCCCGACAGCATGACCCAGTCCTCGCCGCAATGGATGCGCTGAAGGGTGGCGCGGGTCATGTCTCCCGTGGCGTCCTTGATACCGACGATATTGGGCAGGGCCGACAGGCGGGCCAGGGTGGTGTCGGCGATGTCGACACTGGTGCGGCCCGGCACATTATAGACCAGGACCGGCAGCTGGACGGCCTCATTGATCGCCGCATAGTGGGCGTAGAGCCCTTCCTGGCTGGGGCGATTGTAATAGGGGGTCACCACCAGGGCAGCGTCAGCCCCGATGGTCTTGGCATGACGCACCAGTTCGATGGCCTCGGCCGTGGAATTGGAGCCGGCTCCGGCAATCACCGGCACCCGTCCGGCCGTGGTCCGAACGCACAGTTCCACAACCCGGCGGTGTTCGTCGTGGCTGAGGGTCGCAGTTTCGCCTGTGGTGCCGACCGGCACCAGACCGTGGACACCCCCTGCGATCTGGCGCTCCACCAAGGCGACAAAGGCTTTCTCGTCCACGCCACCATCCCGGAAGGGAGTGACGAGGGCTGGCATGACGCCCTTGAAGAGAGGATCGGACATGGTCTGCAAAAAGCCGTGAAAGCGAGGCCTTTTGTTGCAGCCTCAAGAATTGGGCGGACAATATGGCGGCGAGGCCCCATACCGCAACCGATCTGAGCCCTTTATCGGAAAGACCCGGAGAGAACCGTTTTGCAAACCCCGTCCCGCAAGACCCTGTTGAGCTCGATTGCGGCCGTGGCGCTGATCTCCGGTGCGGCCTTTGCCCAGCAGAATCCGCCGATCTATCAGCGGCCTGACAACTTTCCCAAGCCCATCGAGCTGACCCAGACCCCACAAACCGCGCGGGGCCACTCCATCAGCGAATCGGACGTCGCCACCCTGCGCAGCGCCCTTGAGGCCGCAAAGCGCGGTGATGTCGGCACGGCTCACACGGCCATCGCCACCCTGAATGATCCCATCGCCAAGAAGGTGGCCATCTGGGCCCTGGCAGACACCTCCTACGAATCCATGAGCTTTTTCGAGATCGACCAGGCCCGGCGGGACTTGGCGGGCTGGCCCCGAGGCCAGCGCCGTCAGCTGGCGGCGGAGAAGCTTCTGGAGACATCGGGCCAGGCCCCGGCCCAGATCATTGCCTGGTTCGGCGGGGCGGCACCCCAGACCGCCGAAGGGGCCATGGCCCTGGCCTCGGCCTATCAACAGACCGGTCAGGCCAATGAGGCCAAGGCCCTGATCAAGGACTTCTGGCGCAACAGGCTGTTTGAAGCCGATGCCCAGCGCGCCATGCTGGCCCGCTTCGGCAGCTATCTGACCCAGGACGATCACGTCCGTCGCGAGGACATGATCCTCTATGGGCAACAGGGGCCGGCTGCCCGCGACATGCTGGTGCTGCTGCCCCCTGATCAGGCCCGCCTTGCCCAGGCCCGCATGGCGTTCAGGTCCAATTCCCCCGGTGCCGCAGCCCTGGCCGCAGCCCTGCCCGCTTCAATGGCCGACCATCCTGGCCTCGCCTTCGAACGCGCCGCCAGCTTCCGTCGCCGTGGCATGGACACGCTCGCCCTGAGCCTCGTGGACAAGTTCCCCAAGGAAGCCCCCTTTCCGGAGATGGCGACCCGGATCTGGGATGAGCGCTATGCCCTCACCCTGTCGGCCCTGAAGGCTGGTGACAGCCAGGGTGCCTATCGTGCCGCCGCCAATACCGGCCTGACTGTGGGGGCCGATGCCGCCGAGGCAGAATTCTATGCTGGCTGGCTGGCCCTTACCCGCCTCAACCAGCCCAAGGTGGCCGACGGCCATTTCGCGGCCATTGAACGGATTGGTTCATCCCCCATCACCCGTGGCCGGGCCTTTTACTGGCGGGGCCGGGCCAATGACGCCCTGGGCGATAGCGCTGCCGCCCTCGGCTATTATCGGGCGGCCGCGCGCTACAACACCACCTTCTACGGGCAGCTTGCCGCCGAGAAGGTGGATGGCGGCATCCTGACCCTGGCCCGTGATCCGGTGATCGCCCAGGCAGACCGCGCCCGCTTCGAGGCCCGGGACGCGGTACGCGCCGCCCGGCTGATGATCGACATTGGCAATCGCGACCTGTTCCGGGCCTTTGTCCTGGCTCTGGACGACGTTCTGCCCACGTCAGAGGAACAGGCCCTGCTCGTGGACATGGTCCGGGGCTATGGCGACCAGGACACCTCGATGAAGGTGATCCGTACCGCCGCCCAGCGGGGCTTCATCCTGACCGACCGCGGCTATCCCATGCGCACCCCGCCCCAGATGTCCAACGGCCCGGAACCGGCCCTGGTCCTGGGGATCACCCGCCAGGAAAGCGGCTTCGATCCCAATGTCCGTTCAGGCCCAGGGGCCACAGGGATGATGCAGCTCATGCCTGGCACGGCGTCCATCGTAGCCCGGGGACTGGGAGAACCCTATTCCCTCGGTCGCCTGTTTGAGCCGGAATACAATATGCGCCTGGGTTCGGCCTATCTGGGCCAAATGGTCAATAATTTCAGTGGATCCTACCCCATGGGCGTGGCCGCCTACAATGCCGGCCCCGGGCG
>CAIYZB010000439.1 GCA_903930545.1 uncultured Alphaproteobacteria bacterium | reverse complement strand
GCCCATCGGGTGTGCTTGTTCCGATCCAAAGCCGGTGAGCGAACGACTCCCGGCACCAGGAGGAGAACGTCTGATGACCGAGGCTGCATTGCCCGCTGGCTGGCCCGCCATGTCCATTGCCCAGGCCCATGCCATGCTCACCGCAGCCGGGTCGCCCGCCGAGATGGAGACGGTCGATATTCGCGGGATCCCGACCCGGACCTGGAAGAACCTGCCGCCGTCCATCCGCTCGATCGTCGAGCTGTCCCGGGCCCACGGCGACGCCATCTTCATGGTCTATGAGGACGAGCGGGTTTCCTTCGAGACCTTTTACCGCGCCACCTCTGCCTTTGCCCGCGACCTGGCCGCCCAGGGCGTGACCAAGGGCGACCGCGTTGCCATCATCATGCGCAACCTGCCGGAATGGGTCGTGGCCTTCTATGCCGCCGCCTCCCTGGGCGCGATCATCACTCCGCTCAATGCCTGGTGGACCGGGCCGGAGCTGGAATACGGCCTGACCGACAGTGGAACCAAGGTCGCCATTATGGATTCCGAGCGCTATCAGCGCATGACGGAGCATCTGCATAACTGCCCCGATCTGGTCCGGGTCTATGTCAGCCGCTCGACGGACGAAATCGCCCATCCCCTGGTCAAGACCGTGGAGAGCGTGATCGGCCTGCCCAATGACTATGGCAAGCTGCCCGACCAGGCCCTGCCGGTCTGCGACATCCAGCCCGATGACGATGCCACCATCTTCTACACCTCCGGCACTACCGGCCGCCCCAAGGGGGCGCTGGCAACCCAGCGGGGGGTGAATTCCAACATCATGGCCAGTGCCGTAGCTGGAGCCCGGGCCTTCTTGCGCCGGGGTGAAGCTCCGCCCCAGCCCGATCCGTCCGCGCCGCAGCGGGCGTCCCTGATCTCCGTTCCCTTCTTCCATGTCACCGGCTGCTTTGCCGTGCTCAACCCCTCCCTGGCGAGCGGGGCCAAGCTGGTCATGATGCACAAGTGGGACGTGATCCGGGCTTTCGAGTTGATCCAGCGGGAGAAGATCCAGTTGGCCGGCGGGGTTCCCACCATTGCCTGGCAGCTGATCGAGCACCCCCTGCGGGCCAATTATGACCTGTCCTCCCTGGAGAGCGTCTCCTATGGCGGGGCGCCTTCGGCCCCGGAACTTGTCCGCAAGATCAAGGAGACCTTCCCCAAGTCGGCGCCAGGCAATGGCTGGGGCATGACCGAGACCTGCGCCACCGTCACCACCCACGGGGGTGAGGACTATGCCAATCGTCCCGACAGCTGCGGTCCGGCCGTTCCGGTCTCCGACCTGGAGATCCGCGATGCTGCAGACGGTGTGACGGTCCTGCCCCCCAATGCGGTGGGCGAGCTCTGGGCCCGCGGACCCCAGGTGGTGAAGTGCTACTGGAACAAGCCCGAGGCCACGGCCCAGACCTTTGTGGACGGCTGGGTGCGCACCGGGGACCTGGCGCGGGTGGACGAGGAAGGCTTCTGCTTCATCATCGACCGGGCCAAGGACATGCTGATCCGGGGCGGGGAGAATATCTACTGCATTGAGGTCGAGACCGTCCTCTATGACCACCCAGCCATCATGGATGCGGCTGTGGTCGGGATCCCGCACCGGACGCTTGGCGAAGAGCCCGGAGCGGTTGTCACCCTGAAGCCGGGGGCCTCAGCCACCGAGGCCGAGCTGCGGGCCCATGTGGCCGAGCGTCTGGCGGCCTTCAAGGTCCCGGTCCAGGTGAAGTTCTGGCATGAAACCCTGCCTCGCAACCCCAATGGCAAGATCCTGAAGAACGAGCTGAAAAAGCTGTTCGAGGATGAGGTTGCCAAGGCCTGATGAGCCGCAGTCGGGCGGATCTGCTCCTGGTCGCACGCGGTCTGTTTGACAGCCGCGCGCGGGCCAGGGCGGCCATTGAGGCAGGCCTGGTCACTGCCGACGGCGTGGTGGTAGCCAAGCCGGCCGAACTGATCGATGAGGAGGCGGAGGTTGTCGCCACCGCCCCCCATCCATGGGTGGGGCGTGGAGCCCTGAAACTGGTCCATGCCCTTGAGCTATGGCCCCTCAACCTCGCCGGTCGCACGGTTCTCGACGTGGGCGCCTCCACCGGCGGCTTCACCGAAGTCTGCCTCGCCAGGGGCGCGGGGCGGGTCTTTGCCGTGGATGTCGGGCGCGGCCAGCTTCATGTCAGTCTGAGAGCAGATCCCCGGGTCGTCTGTCTTGAGGGCACTGACGCCCGCAGCCTGACCCCGGCCTTGATCACCGTCGCGCCGGATCTGGTGGTCTGTGATGCCAGCTTCATTGGTCTGGCCAAGGTCCTGCCGGTGCCGCTTGATCTTGCTGCTGACGGGGCGGACCTCATTGCCCTGGTCAAACCCCAGTTCGAGGTCGGTCCTGCGCGGGTCGGCAAGGGCGGTCTGGTCAAGGACGAGGCTACGCGCCAGTGGGCCCTGACCGAAGTCATGGCCTTTCTGGAGGCCACCGGCTGGCATGTAATGGCCACGGCCGACAGCCCCATCACTGGCGGCGACGGCAATCAGGAATTCCTGCTTCACGCACGAAAAAGCCGCCCGGCATAGGACCGGGCGGCTCCTTCGCCAACCGCATTCGGGGGGGAATGCGGCCTCTCCAGACTTGTGTCAGTCGACGACCTGATAATTACCGCGGGCATCGGGGCAGACCCGGACCATGCGCTTCTGGACCCGGCCATCGGGCAGATAGATGGGGCTTTCGGCGAGGGTGCAGCCGTCGGTGGCTCGGCCCTGATTCACCGGATAGGCACCGCCCTGATACTGGCCATAGCCGCTATAGCTGGCCCCGTAGCTGTTGCCATAGCCGTTGCCATAACCGTTGCCATAGCCGTTGTCGTAATAGCCGTTGTTCCCGTACTGGTTTCCATACTGGTTGCCGTAATAGGACGACTGAGGAGCCCGGCCGCAGGCGGCGGAGTTCTTGCCGACCTTGGCCCCGATGGCGGCCCCGACCACACCGCCGAGCAGAGCCCCTTCGGTCCGCGAATTGCGGGCCGCAGCATTGGAGCCGATGGCGGCACCGATGGCGCTGCCGATCAGGGCTCCCGTGGTCCCACGGTTGGTGGAGTCGCGACGGCAGGGATCATAGGAATAGCCCTGGTTGCCGTAATAATAGCCTTCCTGGGCCGAGGCGAAGCTCGGCACGGCGAGGGCCGTGGAGAGGGCCATGACTGCGGCGGCGCCGGTCAGGGCAGTTCTGGCGATAAGCTTGGTCATGACACGCTCCTGGAGATCGGGATTTGGGGATTTAGGACTTAGGCGCGGCCGCTGGGCCGCCACACGCCGTCCTTGTTGCGGCAGACTTCGAAACTATGATTGCGCCCGCCATAATATTCCTGGACCCAGCGGCAGTTGGCCCGCTGGTAGGAATTCTGGGTGACGCGCTGGGGATAGGTGTCGCACTTGACGGTGTTCTTGGCGATCTGACGGCCGGCGAGCCCGCCGACCACGGCACCCAGAACGGCACCCTCGGTCTTGGCACCCTTGCCAGCAACCTGGGATCCGACCAGGGCACCGAGGACCCCACCGGCGACGGTGCCCTGATTGGCCTTCTTTTCCCGCTCAGCCTGGCAGATGTCGCCGGACCCATAGTCCCGGGCCGACTGGGCCAGCGCGATCTGGGGCATGGAAAAGGTCGAGGCGGCCAGGGCCACGGCGGTTGTGATCGCGAGGTATGACTTCATGATCTTGCTCCTTCGTCCGCTCCGGCGGCGCAGCTGCGTCGCTTTCGGAGGTTGGTTTGACAGGTTGAACCTGAATGGATTTTGAACAGCCCTTGCCCGGACGGTTCATTAGGGTCACGAGACTGGGTGGCAGAACCGAATCCGGTCTGGACAAACCGAGTATAGCAGTCCTGACATGACAAATTCCCGTAGACCGCGCCGGGTGCCGCCAAAGCCTGTCCAGCCAGTTGGCCCCCCCATCGAGGTGGTGATCGAGTCCATGGGCGGGGAGGGCGACGGCATGGCCCCCGGCCCGATCTTCGCCCCATTCACCCTGCCCGGCGAACGGGTGAGGGTATCGGGCAGTGGCGAACGCCGGGATCTCGAGGCCGTGCTTGAAGCCAGTCCCGAGCGCATCGAGCCCGCCTGTCCGCACTTTGGCACCTGCGGTGGCTGTGCCCTGCAGCACTGGGACCATACGCCCTATCTGGCCTGGAAGGTCGAACGCCTGAGGGCGACCCTTGCCCGGGAACGGATCGAGACCGAGTTCCTGCCAGCCTTTGCCGCAGAGCCGGGCACGCGCCGCCGCCTGGCCTTGCATGCCCGTCAGGGCCGCAAGGATCAAGCGCGGCTGGGCTTCAAGCTGCGCAAGACCTGGGACCTGGTGGATATCCGGGCCTGTCCCATTGCCGACCCGCGTCTGGTCGCCGGGCTGGAAGGCATGCGCCGCATGGCGGTGCCCCTGTTTGAACATCCCAAATCCGCCCCGACCCTGCACGTCACGGTCACTGATGCAGGGCTCGATATCGACATCACCGGAGTCGAGCAGAAGAGCGGCGGCCTGTCGGCCGACGCCCGGATGCGGATTGCCGAAGGGGCCGAGGCCGCCGGCTTTGCCCGGGTCACCCTTGATTCCGAAGCCGCCTATATGTCGCGCCAGCCCACGGTCCGCCTGGGGGCGGCTACGGTCGCCCTGCCCGCAGGGACCTTCCTCCAGGCCACACCGGCCGCCGAGGCGGCCATGGCCGCCCTGGTGACCGAGGCCTGCGCAGGGGCGGACCGGATCGCCGATCTCTATTGCGGGGTCGGGACCTTCACCTTCCACCTGGCAACTGTGGCCCCTGTCTATGCGGCCGATAGTGCGGCCCCGGCGATCCGGGCCCTGAGCTCCGCCGTGTCCACCGCGCCGGGCCTCAAGGGCATTACGGCCGAGGCCCGGGATCTGGTGCGCCGTCCCTTCCTGGCCGAGGACCTTCGCAAGTTCGATACGGTGGTCTTTGACCCGCCCCGGGCCGGAGCCTTCGAGCAGACCGCAGAGATCGCCCGCTCCAAGGTCAGCCGTGCCATTGCCGTGTCCTGCAACCCGGCGACCTTTGCCCGGGACGCCCGGGTCCTGATCGATGCGGGATTCAGCCTGGATCGCCTGATGCCGGTGGACCAGTTCCTCTGGTCACCCCATATCGAACTGGTCGGGATCTTTTCCCGCTAAGGCGAGCCCAGACCATGCTTTCGGTGATCATCCCCACCCTTAACTCCCAGGTCCATCTGGAGGCCCTGTTGCCGGTCCTTGTTCCGGCGGCCGTGGACGGGTTTGTGCGTGAGGTCATTGCCGTGGACTTCGGCTCGACCGATGCCACGCTGTTGTTGTGCGAGGAGGCCGGCGTAGATGTCCTGACCCGGGGTCTGGCGGCCGCCGGCAAGGCCGCAAAGGGCGATCGACTGTTGATCCTGCCGCCGGACCTTCAGCTGGAAGCCGGCTGGGAGGGGGGTCTCAAACGCCACCTCGCAAAGGGTGGGCAGCCGGGCCTGCTGCTGGAAGCCAGGGCCAAGCGCTTTCCCTGGTCCCTGCTGAAGCCGAAGCGGGTCGGGCTGCTGGTCACCAAGGAAGTCTTCATGCGGCTGAAGCCAAAGGACGTCTCGTCCTTGAGAGCCCTGCTGCCGAACCCGGTGCGGATCGCCTGATCAGCGGTCCAGGCGGACATCCACATAACGCTCGCCGCTGGCGATGGCGTCGAGGGTGGTGTTTTCCTGGCCGAACTTCTGGCGATAGGTCCAGTAGGCGACCATCACCTTTTCCACATAGTTGCGGGTCTCGAGGGCAGGCATGCATTCGATGACCATGAGACTTTCATCGTCCTCGCCCAGCATACCAGCGGTCTTCTGAAGGGTGGCCGGGCCACCATTATAGGCCGCGACCGTACGCAGGATGTCGAAGCCGACGCCCTCTGACATCAGCCAGCTGAGATAGTCCTGGCCGACCCGAAGATTGAGGGCTGGGTCAAACAAGGGGCTCATGTCCGAGCGCAGCTTGGCATCGCCTGTGGCATGGACAGCCGTATCGGGCATGAGCTGCATCAGGCCCACCGCCCCGGCCGGGGAGACCAGGCCGGGCTTGAAGCGGCTTTCCTGGTTCACGATGGCATAGACCAGGGCCTTGTTGACCGTGAAGCCGTCCTTCGGCTTCAGCGCCGGGGTCGGATAGTCGAAACTCGTCCGGCGGCGGCTTGCCGCCCCTGGACCCATATCCTCAGCCAGCCCGGCATTGATCACAGCGGCCAGATCGCTCCAGCGGTTGCGGTCCTGAACCGTGGTGGCCAGGGCAAGACCGGCCCGAAGCTCGGCGGCGGCCTCCTCGATGCGTCCGATCTGGGCCAAGGCCGCGGCGCGATGGGCGCGGATGTCCTCGGACATCAGCCTCAGCACGTCCTCGTTGGGCCGTGTATAGGCGATGCGGGTGAGGGGGGTGCGACGCGGCTGCACGACCGGGAGGTCATCCATCACCATGGTGATCGGCTGGCCCAGATCCTTGAGCTGCAGCTGGCGGGCCGCGATCATGCCGTAGAAGGTATTAGGAGCCCCGGCGGCCAGACGAAGATGCTCGCGGCTGCGCTCGGTCTTGCCGACGGCATTGGCCGACCTCGAGGCCCAATAGGCCGAGGCGGCCCTCAGCCAGGGATCAGCGCCCCGGTCTTCGGCCAACTTCAGGAAGGCTGTTTCTGCCTGCTCGAAATGGCGCAGGCGGTAGGAGGCCAGTCCGACAATCCAGCGATCCCCGACGGCCGAGCCAAGGCTCAGAGCCCGATCGGCATCGCCGCGGTAAAAGGCCTCCCGGGCCAGGCGCTGGTTGTCGAGGTCAAAGGGTCCACCGGTTCCCGGCGGCACCAGAGGTGTGAGGGCCCAGTCCTTGCCGGTGAGGGCGGGGACAGGAAGCGGCGCAGAGCCCACCGGCTTGCGTCGCGCGGCGAGCCCGGAGATCCGTTCAGCCACGGGCAGGTCAGAATATCGACCCAGCCAGCCGGCCAGCTCGTCAAAATTGGACTTGTGGGCGGTAGGGTGCATCAGCTGGCGATAGGTGACGTATCCCGCCAGGCTGGTGTCGGAGATCTCGACGGTCTGCATGACGGCGTCGATATAGTCGCCACGATCCACCGCTTCGAAAGCGGCACGATAGGCCTCTGCATCCGGCGCGCTGAGGACCTGGGGCGAAGCCGCAAAGGCGTGGCCCGACAGGGCAAGCACAGCTGCGATCATGGCCAGGACCGGCTTGCGCAAGATCAGATGCCCCCGTGAAGGCCCCTAAGGGCCGCCCGTCCCTTTCGGAACCATCAGGCAGTTTAGTCCTCCGGGGGCATAAGGGGAAGCGCCTAACGACGGCTTAGCGGATTGAAAAGACGGGCTTTGATTCAGCGCACAACTCGCCTGACAGGGGCGTCAGGCGCAGGGTCTGACGCTTCTCCATCGACAGCTGATTAGGCCTCGGAGGGTCTCTGCGGCCGGTCCAGCCGCTCGGTCAGGGTGATCAGGTCGCTCCAGGCCTTTTTCTTGGCTGCGGGTTGTCGCAGAAGGAAGGCCGGATGCAGGGTCGGCATGGCCGGGCACTCGAACTGGCCATCCGCCGACTTCCAGTCGAACCAGCGCCCCCTCAGGCTCAGGATGCCCTCATCCCGTTTCAGCATGGCCTTGGTGGAGGGAGCCCCCACAAGCAGAAGCATACGTGGCTGCACCAGGGCTATGGCCCGCTCCAGGAAGGGGGCGCAGACCGCCTGTTCCTGCGGGGTGGGATTGCGGTTGCCGGGCGGCCGCCAGAAGACGGAATTGGTGATGAAGACCCGGTCCTTTAGGCCAGCGGCCTCCAGCATCCGGTCAAGGAGCTGACCCGCCCTGCCGACGAAAGGCTCACCCCTGGCATCTTCCTCTGCCCCCGGCCCCTCGCCGATGACCATCAGGGGGGCGTCGTCACGGCCCCGATAGAAAACTGACCGGGTGGCCCCCTCGAACTTCAGGGTGCAGCCGTCAAAGGCCTCGATGACCTCGCGAAGGGCAGAGAGGTCCGGGGCACCGGCCGCAAGGGTCCGGGCCTGTTCGACGGCGGCCTCGTCATTGGCGCTGGATGCAGTGCGAGCGGCAGGATGGGCGGTGACGCTGGCGGGTTTTCGCTCCACGGGCCGGGGCGGCTGGATGCGTCCGGCCTCGATCCGATCGAAGGGCTCGTCCAGCAAAAGAGCGTCCACCCCGGCCTCGGCCCAGAAGGCGAGGAGGCTTTCAGCCAGCCGATCTGCAGGTTCAGCGCTCATATTCATCCTGAGGCGGAGTTCGCCCTTGACCGCCCTTGTGCAAGCTATCGATAAGTCACCGCAAGGATCAACGCTCTCGGGAGCCCGAAATCATGACTGAAGCCGTCGAACGTGAGGCCATGGAATATGACGAGGTCATCGTCGGTGCCGGCCCATCCGGCCTCTCGGCGGCGATCCGCCTGAAACAGCTGGCGGAGGCTGCCGGGACCGAGATCTCCGTCGCCGTCCTGGAAAAGGGTTCCGAGGTCGGGGCCCACATCCTTTCGGGCGCCGTGATCGACCCCAAGGGCATCAATGAGCTCCTGCCCAACTGGAAAGAGCTTGGCGTTCCCCTGGAAACCAAGGTCAGCCGCGACAAGTTCCTGATCCTGGGTCCGCAAGGCGATCTGGACATCAGCTGGCTGCCCTTCCCGAAGTGGATGCTGAACCACGGCAACTACATCGCCTCCCTTGGCAATGTCTGCCGCTGGCTGGGCCAGCATGCCGAGAGCCTCGGGGTCGAGATCTATCCCGGCATGGCCGCTTCCGAAGTGGTCTATAACGAGGACGGATCCGTTAAGGGCGTGGTCGCTGGCGTCTTCGGCATCGGCAAGGATGGCGAGCCGACCCCCGACTTCCAGCCCGGGATCGAACTCCACGCCAAATATACCTTCATCGGCGAGGGCGTCCGCGGGTCGCTCTCCAAGCAGCTGCAGGCGAAGTTCAACCTGACCGAGGGCAAGGATGCCCAGAAGTTCGGGATCGGGATCAAGGAACTCTGGCAGGTGCCGGATGCCAATTTCGAATCCGGCCTGACCCAGCACACCTTCGGCTGGCCCTTGGACAACCAGACCGGTGGTGGCAGCTTCATGTACCACTTCGGCGACAACTACATCGCCATCGGCTTCGTGGTGCACCTGAACTACAAGAACCCCTGGATCTCGCCCTTCGACGAGTTCCAGCGCTTCAAGACCCATCCGGCCATCCGCAAGAACCTGGAAGGCGGCAAGCGCATCGCCTATGGCGCGCGGGCCATCACCGAGGGCGGTTATCAGTCCGTGCCGCAGCTCTATTTCCCCGGCGGTGTCCTGCTGGGCTGCTCGGCGGGTCTGGTCAATGTGCCGCGGATCAAGGGCAGCCATAATGCCGTGAAGTCCGGCATGATGGCCGCCGAAGCCGCCTTCGAGGCCCTTCAGGCCGGTCGTGGCAATGATGAACTCAAGGCCTATGAGGAGTCCTATGAGGGCTCCTGGGTCGCCCGCGAACTCAAGGCGGTGCGGAACTTCAAGCCGCTGTGGAGCCGCTTCGGCACCATTCCGGGCATCGTCCTGGGTGGCGTGGATGCCATGATCGGCAACCTGTTCGGCGGCTGGTCCCCCTGGGGCACCCTGAAGCACGGCAAGACCGATGCCCAGTCGACGGGCCTGGCCAAGGACTACAAGCCCATCGTCTATCCCAAGCCCGACAACGAGATCAGCTTCGACAAGCTGTCCTCGGTCTTCCTGGCTGCCACCAATCACGACGAGAACCAGCCGGCCCATCTGCGGCTGAAGGATCCGTCCATCCCCATCGACGTCAACCTGCCCAAATATGGCGAACCGGCCCGGCTCTACTGCCCGGCTGGGGTCTATGAGGTGCTCTATGACGAGGCGGGGGCCAATCCGAAGTTCCAGATCAATTTCCAGAACTGCGTCCACTGCAAGACCTGCGACATCAAGGATCCGTCCCAGAACATCGTCTGGACGACGCCTGAAGGTGGCGGCGGTCCCAACTATCCCAATATGTAGGTCAGGTGCCGCGCCCTCTAAAGGGGGCGCGGTTCCCCGCCGCACAATGGTCACGAAGCCTCGCTTGCTCTTGAGCGCGAAAGCGTTGAGTTTCCTGTGATGTTCAGACGTTTCATCCTGCCGTTCGCGCCGATTGTCCTGTTGGCGGCCTGTGCCACGCCCGGAACCGGCCTCGAGCCTGGCGACCGGTCCACATACGGGCTGTTTCTGGCGGGCCAGGGTGCCCTGCATGATGGGCGCGGGGCTGATGCGGCGGCCTATTTCGCCCGGGCAAAGGATCAGGGGGCAGACCTCGATCTGATCGGCGAACAGGCCTTTATGGCCGCCCTGCTGTCCGGTGACGTCACAACGGCGGCCACCCTCGCTCCGGTGTCGGAGGAGGTTCCCGATCCCACCCGTCGCATGGGCCGGCTGGTGGTCGGGGTAGAGGCCCTCGCCCTCGGCCGCGGCAAGGACGCCCAGGAGATCATATCGCCGGAAGGCATAGGCTATCCCCATCGCTCGGCCTCGGCCCTCCTGGCCCCCTGGGCTGCAGCCATGGCCGGGGACAAGGAAGCCGCTCTGATCAAGCCGGAAGTCCGCGGCGACCGGGTCGTGGACTATTTCGGTCAGCTGGGTCAGGCCCAGCTCTACGAACGCTACCGGATGTTCGACCAGGCCGAGACCAATTACAAAACCCTGTTGGCCACCAACAATGTCGCGGACCTCGTGACCCTGGCCTATGGCAGTTTCCTCGAACGTCGGGGACGCAAGACCGATGCCGTCGCCCTTTATGGCGAGGCCGTGGCGCGGGTCCCCAATGATCAGGCCCTCAAGCTGGCCTATGCCCGGGCCAAGGCAGGCAGGAAGGCACCTGCCTTGCCGGATCTTAAGCAAGGGGCTGCCCAGGCTCTGGTGGCACCGGCGGCCAATTTCATGGGCGCGCGTCAGAACCAGCTGGCCCTGGCCTATCTGCGGCTGTCCTTGCGGCTTGACCCGACCCGCAATGACACCTGGCTCATGGCCGGGGACCTGATGCAGACCTCAGGGGACATCGAGGGCGCACGTGCCGCCTATGGGCGACCGCGCCCGGGCAGCGCAGAATTTGCCGCCGCCCAGGCCAAGCTCGCCTGGAGCTATCAGAATGCCAAGGAAACCGAGACTGCCCTCAAAATGGCGACGGCTGCTGCCGCCAGCGGTGACCACGAGGCCCAGATCAATCTGGCGGACCTGCTGCGCGCCAATGAGAAGTTTGCCGAGTCCGCCACCGTTCTGGATGCAGTCCTCAAGGATGAGGCCAATCCCGACTGGCGACTGCTCTATGCTCGCGGCATTGCCCGTGAGCGCTCAGGCAACTGGCCTGGGGCAGAGGCCGACCTGACGGCGGCCCTTGCGGCCCAGCCTGATGAGTCGGAGATCCTCAACTATCTTGGCTATTCCTGGATCGACCGGGGCTTGAAGCTGGATCAGGCCCTGGCCATGGTCCAGAGAGCCGTGGCCACCAATCCCCGGTCCGGTGCCATGATCGACAGCCTCGGCTGGGCCTATTTCCGCCTCGGGGACTATCCCAAGGCCGTGGCCAAGCTGGAAGAAGCCGTCGAGATCGATGCCGGGGATCCGGAGATCAATAACCACCTGGGTGATGCCTATTGGCGTGTGGGTCGGCGCATCGAGGCGGTGTTCCAGTGGAAGCGGGTCCTGACCCTCGATCCCCCGGCCAATATCAAGGCCGATGCCGAGGCCAAGATCGAAAAGGGCCTGCCAGACCTGGCGCCTGTCGCCACCAAGGTTGCCGGCACCTGATGATGGCTCTGGCCCCGGCCAAGATAAACCTGTTCCTGCACGTCGCGGCCCCTGGGGCCGATGGCTTTCACCCCCTGTCCAGCCTGATGGTCTTTGCCGATATCGGCGACCAGGTCAGCCTCACCCCCGCAGAGGCCCTGGGCCTGAAGGTCTATGGCCCCTTCGCAGCGGAACTGGAGGGGGAGGGCGACAATCTGGTGCTCAGGGCTGCCCATGCTCTGGCGGCCCAGGCCCGACGCCCCCTGGCCCCGGTAGGCCTGGCCCTGGAGAAGAGCCTGCCCGTTGCGGCTGGGCTGGGCGGAGGTTCCAGTGATGCGGGGACGGCGCTGCGTTTGCTCCGAACCGCGTGGGACCTTCCGATGTCTGACCACGACCTCGAGGCCGTGGCGGCCAGCCTGGGATCAGACGGAGCGGCCTGTCTCTGGGGGCGTCCTGTCCTGGCAGAAGGTCGCGGGGAGCGTCTCAGGCCCGCTCCGGACCTGCCGGTCATCGACGCGGTCCTGGTCAATCCCAGGGTCAGCGTCTCCACGGGCCAGGTCTATGGCCTCTATGACCGGGCAGGGCGGTTCAGTGATCCTGCGCCGCCGCCCATGCCTGACAGTCTTGAGTCCGTTCAGGAACTGGCCGCTTGGCTGACCACGACAACCAACGATCTACAGGCCCCGGCCGTGGACCTCGCCCCGGTGATCGGGGACGTCCTGACCACCCTGGCCGATGAGCCGGAAGCCCTGATGGCCCGGATGAGTGGGTCTGGCGCCACCTGCTTTGCCCTTTGCGCCAGCGACCTAGAGGCCCAGGGGCTGGCCGACCGGATCGGGCGGATGAGGCCGGACTGGTGGGTGCAACCCTGCCGCCTCGGCGGGCCCTGGGCCTGAACGAAAACGGGGAGCCCAAGGCCCCCCGTTCCCCTGCAAGGATAGTTTCGCCGACCTATTCGTGCAGGGCTTCGCCGTGGAGGGTGGCGTCCAGACCGTCCGCCTCGCCCTCCTCGGAGACCCGGATACCCACCGTGAACTTGCAGATCATCAGGATGACGAAGGTCGCCACCGCCGACCAGACCACGGTGGCCCCGATGCCGGTGATCTGCTTCATGACGCTTGCACCTTCACCCAGGCTGTTGATCGCCGGATCGGCCAGGGCTCCAGTGAGCAGGGCCCCTGCAATGCCGGCCACGCCATGGACGCCGAAGGCATCGAGGCTGTCGTCATAGCGCAGCAGGCGCTTCAGCCAGACCGCACCGAGATAGGCCGCACCCCCACCGATGATGCCGATGATCAGGGCCCCTTGCGGGTTCACGAAGCCAGCGGCGGGCGTGATGGCCACCAGGCCGGCCACGGCACCGGACGCCAGGCCCAGCATGCCGGGCTTCTTGCGTTCGACCCACTCCACCAGCATCCAGGTCAGGGCCGCAGCGGCCGCGGCCACCTGGGTATTGAGCATGGCGGCGGCCGCGATACCGTCAGCAGCCCATTCCGAACCGGCATTGAATCCGAACCAGCCGACCCACAGCAGGCTGGCACCGATCATGACGAAGACCAGATTGTGCGGTGCCATATTTTCCTGGCCGTAGCCCTTGCGACGGCCAAGGACGAGGGCACAGACCAGACCGGCAACCCCGGCATTGATGTGCACAACAGTGCCGCCGGCGAAGTCGAGGACGCCTGCTCCGGCCAGCCAGCCACCACCCCAGACCCAATGGCAGATCGGCGCATAGACGAAGAGCGACCACAGCACCATGAACAGCAACATGCCGGAGAACTTCATGCGCTCGGCAAAGGCCCCGGCGATCAGGGCCGGGGTGATGATGGCAAAGGTCATCTGGTAGATGATCCACAACATCTCCGGCAGGCCCTTGGCGGCGGAGAAGGCGGTCTCGGTGGTCACGCCCTGCAGGAACAGGACCTGGAAGGAGCCGATATATTTGTTGAGTTCGGGATCCGGGTTCACCCCGAAGGCCATGCCATAGCTGATGGCCATCCAGACAATGGTGACGACGCAGGTGATGGCAAAGGACTGGGCAACTGTGGCGATGACGTTCTTGCGGCGGACCATGCCGCCATAGAACAGGGCCAGGCCAGGAATGGTCATAAGGAGGACCAGGGCCGTGGAGGTCAGGATCCAGGCCGTGCCAGCACCATCCAGCTCCAGGGCGACCTGGTGAGCCATGAGCTCCTGTGCCGCGGCAGGACCGGCTAGGGTCAGGGCCAGAAGGGCTGCGGCACCTGCCGCCAGCCGTCCGGTCAGTCTGTTCAGTCCCAGTCGCCTCATCTGCTGATCCCCTCAGTGCGATGATGTGGTTCGAAAAAGGATTGAGGGCGGATGCTGGGTAGCATCCGCCCTCGGGTCGTAGGTCTTAGGAGTGGTAGGCGCGCTCGCCGTGCTCGCTGATATCCAGACCTTCTTCTTCGGTTTCCGCCGACACCTTCACCCCGATGGTGAACTTGATCAGCAGGAAGACGATAGTGCTGGCAACAGCCGACCAGGCGACCGAGACGCCGACGGCCTTGATCTGCGCCATGACCTGGGTCTGGAGCACATAGGCGGCGGTGTCGCAGGTGCTGATGTCACCGTCGAGGCCGCAGGAGGCGTAGTCGACGACGCCCGCACCACCCCAGGCCGGATTGACCAGGAGACCGGTGGCGATAGCGCCCACGATGCCGCCGATGGCGTGGATGCCGAAGGCGTCCAGGCTGTCGTCATACTTCAGGGCATTCTTCACGACCGAGCAGAAGAAGATGCAGATCGGGGAGACCAGCAGGCCCAGCAGGATGGCACCCACCGGACCGGCAAAGCCGGCGGCCGGGGTGACGGCCACGAGGCCGGCCACCAGACCCGAGGCCATGCCCAGGGCGGAAGCTTTCTTGCGGGTCACCCACTCCACCATCACCCAGGAGAAGCCGGCCGCAGCGGTGGCAAGCAGGGTGTTGGTCATGGCCAGGGCGGCATAGCCGTTGGCCTCAAGGTTGGAGCCGGCGTTGAAGCCGAACCAGCCCACCCACAGCAGACCAGCGCCTGTGACAGTGAGGGTCAGGGAGTGAGGCGGCATGGCTTCGGTGCGGAAGCCCTTGCGCGGACCGAGGATCAGGGCGCCGACCAGGGCGGCGATACCGGCATTGATGTGAACGACAGTGCCGCCGGCGAAGTCGAGAGCACCCCAGCCCCAGAGCAGGCCGGACTTGATGGCGCCCGTCGGGTTGGTGGCGATGCCATCCGGGCCAGGCCACCACCAGACCATGTGGGCCAGGGGATAGTAGGACAGGAGGGGCCAGAGGATGGCGAAAAGGACCACGGCAGCGAACTTCATCCGCTCGGCAACGCCACCCAGGACCAGGGCCGCGGTGATGCAGGCAAAGGTCATCTGGAAGCACATGAAGACCAGCTCGGGGATGTAGATCCCGGTCGAGAAGGTCGCCACAATGCTGGCCGGGGTCATGTCCTTCAGGAACAGACGAGCCGTGCCGCCCACAAAGGTGTCGTAGGCACCCCCGTCGGTGAAGGCCAGGCTGTAGCCCCAGAATGCCCAGGCAATCATGCCGATCACGGTGACCGTGGCGACCTGCATCAGCATGGACAGCATGTTCTTCTGACGGACCAGGCCGCCATAGAACAGGGCCAGGCCGGGCAGGATCATCAGCAGGACCAGGACGGTGGAGACCAGCATCCAGGTGGTGTCACCCTTGTCGACGGTCTGTTCTGGTGCCGTGGTGGTTGCGACAGGTTTGGCTTCCTCGGCCGGTGCGGCTTCGGCAGTGACGGCCGGGGCAGCGGCGTCTGCTGCGGGCGGAGCCGCGGCATCTGCTGCAGGTGCCTCAGTGGCCGGAGCCGCTGCCACGGCAGGTGGCGCAGCATCCTGGGCGTAGGCGGCGGTGGCGAGCGGCCCGGTTGCGAGCAGTGCCGCAACCGCCAGGCCCGCCAGCCCTTTGATCCCGAAAGACTTCATTGTGGATATCCCCTGAGTTCGTTGTTTCGCGCGGCGCTTAGAGGGCCGCTGTGCCGGACTCGCCGGTCCGGATGCGCACGGCGTCATCGACCGTGAACACGAAAATCTTGCCGTCACCGATCTTGCCAGTGGCTGCGGCGGCCTTGATGGCCTCGACGGCCTTGCCTGCGACGCTGTCGTCGACAACCGCCTCCAGCTTGACCTTGGGCACGAAGTTCACCTGGTATTCCGCACCGCGGTAGATCTCGGTCTGGCCCTTCTGGCGGCCGTAACCCTTTACTTCCGAGACCGTCAGCCCCTCGACGCCGGCCGCCACGAGCGCTTCGCGCACGTCGTCCAGCTTGAAGGGTTTGACGATCGCCATGATCATTTTCATCCGATAGCTCCCGCGCCGCGCCAGCCGCGCCCTGTCCGTGTTTTCCCGAGCCGCCCAGTTGCCCTAACGGGTCTTCTCGACGACAGACTGAGGCTATCGGTCACAGGGTCCGGCGGGGGTTTTGCTTAAGGTTTGATCAAGAGAAAGTCGGCGAGAGCCCAAAAAATGAACAAAGCTATGCCTCAACGATGAAATAGCGGGCAAAATGTGGGCCGAGGGCCTCGATGACGGCTCTGGCAACCATTTGTCGATCTGGGGGTTTGCCCTGCGACCCCGGCACACCGTCGGGCGGAGGCAATCTCATGACGCGACTTTTGATCTGCGGCCTTGGCTCGATCCTCGGCCTCCTGCTGACCCCGGCTGAGGCCTCCAGCCAGATTGTCGAACCCGACCCTTCCGCAGTGGCCAGGCCGGTCACGCTCCCCATGATGGGTGACCCGTTACCGCAAACCGCACCTGTGGCCGCGCCCCGGGTGGAAACGGTTGCCGGGACGCCAGAGGTCCTGACTCTGAAGATCATCAGCAATGCCCCGGTCCAGGACACCCCCGAAAATCGCGCCCTCTACGCGCCCCTGTCCAATGCCGGAAAGCGATCCGCCGCGGCCGGGAACTAGGACCTGCATTCGAGACGCATGAATATCGAGGCGCGGCTTGAAGCGAAGGGGCGCGGGCCCTATGGTCCGCCGACTTTTTTTGCCAGCGAAAACTGCGCCTCATGTCCTCCTCAAAGCCGCTATCCTTTCAGGGTCTTATCCTGAAGCTGCATGACTATTGGGCCCGCCAGGGCTGTGTGATTCTGCAGCCCCATGATGTGGAGGTCGGCGCGGGTACCCTTCATCCGGCTACGGTCCTGCGCGCCCTGGGCCCCAAGCCCTGGCGCGCGGCCTATGTTCAGCCTTCGCGCCGCCCAGGCGACGGGCGCTATGGCGAGAACCCAAACCGGCTGCAGCACTATTACCAGTACCAGGTGATCCTGAAGCCGAACCCGGAGAACCTGCAGGAACTCTATCTCGGGAGCCTTGCGGCCATCGGCCTCGACACCCGCCTGCACGACATCCGCTTCGTCGAGGACGACTGGGAAAACCCCACGGTCGGGGCCTGGGGCCTGGGCTGGGAAGTCTGGTGCGACGGGATGGAAGTCACCCAGTACACCTATTTCCAGCAGGTCGGCGGCCTGGACGTCTTCCCCGTGGCCGGGGAGCTGACCTACGGGCTGGAGCGCCTGGCCATGTATATTCAGGGGGTCGATCACTTCACCCAGCTGGCCTTCAATGATCCGGATGGCCCGGCCCCCATGACCTATGGCGACGTGTTCCTGGAGAACGAGCGCCAGCAGTCAGAGGCCAATTTTCACCTCTATGACGTGCCAACCCTGCAGCGGCAGTTCGAGGACATGGAGCGTCAGGTGCCCCGCATTCTGGAGGGCCGTGGGCCCCAGGGTCAGAGGACTGTGCTTCCGGCCTATGACCATGTGCTGAAGGCCAGCCACCTGTTCAATCTGATGGATGCCCGTGGCGCGATCGCTGTGGCGGAACGTCAGAGCTATATTGGCCGGATCCGGGACCTGACCAAGATGTGCGCAGAAGCCTGGGTCGAGAATGAAGGGGGGAACGCCTGATGCCCCAGCTGCTTCTCGAACTGTTTTCCGAAGAAATTCCCGCCCGCATGCAGGCCCAGGCCGCGCGGGATCTGGAACGCATGGTCCGCGAGGGCCTGGCGGACCAAGGCCTGCTGCCCGAGGCGCTAAAGACCTTTGGCGGTGCCCGTCGCCTCACCCTGGTGGCCGAGGGCCTGCCGGTGGCCCAGGGCGACCGCTCCGATGAGCGTAAAGGCCCCCGGGTCGGCTCGCCCGATCAGGCCATTGAGGGCTTCCTGCGTTCCACGGGCTTGACCCGCGATCAGTTGATCGAGCGCGACGGCCTCTATTTCGCGATCATCGAGCGCAAGGGCCGTCCGACGGCCGAAATCGTCGCCGAGCTGGTGGATCGCACCGTGCGGAACTTCCCCTGGCCCAAGTCCATGACCTGGGGCACAGGCACCCTGCGCTGGGTGCGGCCCCTGAAACGCATCCTCTGTACCTTTGATGGCGAGGTCGTGCCCTTTGTCGTCGACGGCATTGTCAGTGGGGACACCACCGAGGGCCATCGCTTCATGGGCTCCGGCAAGCCTTTCAAGGGCAAGGATTTCGACGCCTATCGCGACGGCCTGGCCAAGCATTTCGTGATCCTCGATCCCGAGGAGCGCAAGGACCGCATCCTGGACGGGGCGCGGACCCTTTGCTTTGCCCGCAATCTGGAACTGGTGGAGGACGCCGGTCTGCTGGACGAGGTCTGTGGTCTGGCCGAATGGCCGACCCCGGTCCTGGGCGACATGGACCCCGCTTTCCTGGACCTGCCGGCCGAGGTGATCCGCACCTCCATGCGCACCCACCAGAAGTATTTCGCGGTGCGCGACCCGGCGACCGGCAAGCTGGCCCCCCACTTCATCACCGTGGCCAATATCGAAGCTGCCGATGGCGGCAAGGTGATCGCCGCCGGCAATGCCAAGGTGCTCTCGGCCCGTCTGTCCGATGCCCGGTTCTTCTGGGATGAAGATCGCAAGATCCGTCTGGAAGACCGTCTCGAAAAGCTGAAGGGCGTGACCTTCCACGCCAAGCTGGGCACCCTTGCCGAGCGGGTGGAGCGTCTGGAAAGCCTCGCCAGGGCCATCGCGCCCCGGGTCGGTGCCGATCCGGTCAAGGCGGTCCTGGCGGCCCATCTCTGCAAGGCGGATCTGGGCACCGGCATGGTCGGGGAATTCCCCGAACTTCAGGGTCTGATGGGTGGCTACTATGCCCGGGAGGAAAAGATCTCTCCCGTGGTGGCCGACGCCATCCGTGATCACTATCGCCCGGTCGGCCAGTCGGACGAGGCGCCGGACACCCCTGTGACCATGGCCGTGGCCCTGGCCGAGAAGTTCGACACCCTGACGGCCTTCTTCGCCATCAATGAAAAGCCCACGGGCAGCCGCGATCCCTATGCCCTGCGTCGGGCAGCCCTTGGGGTGATCCGCATCCTGCTGGGCTCGGAGAGCCGCGCGCCGGTCCATGACCTGGTGGCGGACTGGTATCGGTCCCTGCGCTGCTATGTCGATCCGGGCCGCGCCCTCTATGCCTCCAGCCAGAGGACCACCGGCTATCTCGGGGCCCTGTCGCGCAAGCCCTCCGAGGTCTTCGAGACCTATGTGGAAGAGTTCGAGACCGCCCTGCTGGGGACCGGTCCTCAGGTGGTCGAGACCTCAGAGGATTTCGACATCCGCTTTGACCGGTCGGCCGCTGCTGGCGATGCCCCCGAGGGCAAGGTTCTGCTCGCCTTCCGTCCCTATGACGAGGTCTCGACAGAGGTCCTGGCCTTCCTGGCGGAACGCCTGAAGGTCCTGCTGCGGGATCAGGGCAAGCGCCACGATCTGGTGGATGCGGTCTTTGCCCTGGGCGATGACGATCTGGTGCGGATCGTGGCCCGGGTCGAGGCCCTGGATGGCTTCCTGGGCACCGAGGACGGCAAGAACCTGCTGGCCGGCTACAAGCGGGCCACCAATATCCTCAAGGCCGAGGAAAAGAAGGGCGCGATCCCTGACGGTAGCGCCCAGGCCATGAGCGGCGCGCCGGCAGAGGAGGGGGCCCTGATCTCGGCCCTTGCGGCGGTGGAGCCACAGGTCGCCGCTGCGTTGCAACAGGAAGACTTCGCAGGTGCAATGAAGGCGCTTTCCGGACTAAGAGAGCCGGTGGATGCCTTCTTTGAAAAGGTGCTGGTCAATTCGGACAATTCGTCCGAACGCGACAATCGCCTGAGGCTCCTGGGTCAGGTGCGCCGCGCCATGGGCCGGGTGGCTGACTTCGGGGAAGTGAACGGTTAGGGCTGTCACCCCCATTGGTGGCACCAGTATTGGAGATCCGAACGATGGCGACCGAGACGCTCAACAAGGCGCAATGGGTCTATTCCTTCGGCGGTGGCGGCGCAGATGGCGATGCCTCCATGAAGAATCTGCTGGGCGGCAAGGGGGCCAATCTGGCCGAGATGTCGTCCCTGGGCCTGCCAGTGCCCCCCGGCTTCACCATCACCACCGAAGCCTGCGTCCACTATTATGCCAATGAGCGGGTCTATCCGGCCGAGCTGAAGGCCCAGGTCGAGGCGGGCCTCGCCACAGTCGAAACCACCACGGGCAAGCGTTTCGGCGATCCGGCCAATCCCCTGCTGGTCTCGGTGCGCTCCGGAGCCCGGGCCTCCATGCCCGGCATGATGGATACAGTCCTGAATCTCGGGCTCAATGATGCCACCGTGGCGGGGCTTGCGGCCCTGGCCGGGGACCGTCGCTTTGCCTTCGACAGCTATCGCCGCTTCATCCAGATGTATTCCAATGTGGTCCTGGATCTGGATCACCACATGTTCGAAGAGATCCTCGACGAGCACAAGGAACGCCTCGACGTCACCGTCGATACAGCCCTCAGCGCCGATGACTGGGAAGCGGTGGTCAGCGACTACAAGGCGGCTGTCCAGAACGAACTGGGCCGACCCTTCCCCCAGGATCCGCAGGAACAGCTCTGGGGGGCCATCAGCGCCGTATTCTCCAGCTGGATGAACGAGCGGGCCAAGTTCTATCGCCGCATGCACGACATCCCGGAAAGCTGGGGCACGGCGGTCAATGTCCAGTCCATGGTCTTCGGCAACATGGGCGAGTCCTCTGCCACTGGCGTGGCCTTCACCCGCAACCCGTCCACCGGTGAGAACCGCCTCTATGGCGAGTTCCTGATCAATGCCCAGGGCGAGGACGTGGTGGCGGGGATCCGCACCCCCCAGGCTCTGACCAAGGTGGCCCGCGAGGAGATGGGCGAAAAGCAGCTTTCCATGGAAGAAGCCCTGCCGGAGGTCTTCCTGCAGTTCAAGTCGGTGGTCGAAAAGCTCGAAGCCCACTACCGCGACATGCAGGACATCGAGTTCACGGTGGAGCAGGGCAAGCTCTACATGCTGCAGACCCGCAACGGGAAGCGCACCGCCAAGGCGGCCCTGAAGATCGCGGTGGATATGGCCTCCGAAGGTGTGATCACCCGGGAAGAGGGGATCATGCGGGTGGAGCCCTCCAGCCTCGACCAACTGCTGCACCCCACCATCGATCCCACCAGCCCACGCGATGTCATCACCACTGGCCTGCCCGCATCACCTGGTGCAGCCACTGGCAAGGCCGTGTTTGACGCCGACGAAGCCGAGCGCATGTCGGCAGCCGGTGAGGCCGTGATCCTGGTGCGCGACGAGACCAGCCCGGAAGACATCCACGGCATGCACGCCGCCCGCGCCATCCTGACGGCCCGCGGTGGCATGACCAGCCACGCCGCCGTGGTGGCCCGAGGCATGGGCCGCCCTTGCGTCTCCGGAGCCTCGTCCATCTATATCGACGCCAAGGCCAAGACCTTCCGGGTGCGGGATCGCACCTTCAAGGCCGGGGACATCATCACCATTGACGGCTCCCGTGGCGAGGTTCTGGCTGGCGAGGTCAAGATGATCGAGCCCGAGCTGACCGGCGACTTTGCGACCCTCATGGGCTGGGCGGACTCCATCCGTCGCCTCAAGGTCCGGGCCAATGCCGAGACCGCCAAGGACGCCCAGACCGCCCGCCAGTTCGGGGCCGAGGGCATCGGCCTTGTGCGCTCGGAGCATATGTTCTTCGACGCCGTGCGCATCGCCGCTGTGCGCGAGATGATCCTGGCTGATGATCGCGAAGGCCGCGAGGCAGCCCTGGCCAAGATGCTGGTCATGCAGCGGGACGACTTCACTGATCTGTTCAAGATCATGGAAGGCCTGCCGGTCACCTTCCGCCTGCTCGACCCGCCCCTGCACGAGTTCCTGCCCCACACGGCCGAGGATGTTGAGGCTGTGGCCGCCGCCACCGGCCTTGATCCCCAGAAGCTGCTGGCCCGGGCCAAGGAGCTGCATGAGGTCAATCCCATGCTTGGCCATCGTGGCTGCCGCCTGGGTGTGGCCTATCCCGAGATCTACGAGATGCAGGTCCGCGCCATCATCGAGGCGGCCTGTGACGTGGTGGCCGCCGGTCGCGCCGCCCCGATCCCAGAGATCATGCACCCCCTGGTGGCCAAGGGCCTGGAGATGAAGTTCCTTCGGGAACTCACGGACCGGATTGCGAAAAAGGTTCTGGCCGAAAAGGGCATGGAGATCGACTATCGCGTCGGCACCATGATCGAGCTGCCCCGCGCAGCGATCCGGGCCGATGACCTGGCCGAGCACGCGGAGTTCTTCTCCTTCGGCACCAATGACCTGACCCAGACCACTTTCGGCATCAGCCGCGATGACTCCGGCCGCTTCCTAAACGCCTATATCGACAAGGGCATTTTCGAGAAGGACCCCTTTGTCAGTCTCGACCAGGAGGGTGTGGGCGATCTGATCCGCATCGCCACCGAGCGAGGCCGTCGGGTGCGTCCGGACGTCAAGCTGGGCATCTGCGGCGAGCATGGCGGCGATCCCGCTTCCATCGCCTTCTGTGAGGAAGTCGGTCTGGACTATGTCAGCTGCTCGCCCTTCCGGGTGCCGATCGCCCGTCTGGCGGCGGCCCAGTCCACAATCGGCGAGCGCGAAAAGGACCGCTAGGTCTTGGGCCTGAGCCTGCGGTTCACTGGCCTGATCAGGGCCAGGACCATCAGGCCGCCCGCCGCTGATATGCCGGCGTGCAGTAGCCAGAACTTCACCCCGCCCAGGGGCTCATAGAACCGGCCCAGCCAGCCGGAGGTCATGCCCGAGACAAACTGGGTCATGAAGGCAAAGCCCATCATGGTCCCGGTCAGGGCCCGGGGCGAGGCATTGGAAACCAGGGCCAGGGTCGTCGGCCAGTAATAGAGAAAGCCCACTGCCATCAGGGCATAGCAGGCGATCGGCCAGAACATGGAGGCGGGGGTTCCGTCCTCAGCCAGGGCCGAGGCCGCTGTCAGGCACAAGCACCCCGCCGCTCCCAGCAGGCTGCCCCATCCGATCTTGCCCAGGTCCGTGGGCTCGCGGCCGCGTTCGGCCTGATGG
>CAIYZB010000438.1 GCA_903930545.1 uncultured Alphaproteobacteria bacterium | reverse complement strand
GTGAAGGAAATGGAACGCCAGCTGTCGATCAATGAAGACGTGCTGCGTTATCTGACGGTTCGCGTCGAAGAGCTGGATCTCGAGCTCTCGCCGGTCCTCGCCCGTCGCGATCGCGATCGCGAGCGTCGCGGTGACGACTTCGGTGCCAAGGACAATTTCGGTGCCAAGGAAGGAGGCTTCTAAGATGACTGACGAAACCACCATCGAAGCCCCGGCCGCAGCTGCCGGTGGCGCCCGTCGCCCCTTCTTCCGTCGCCGTAAGGTCTGCCCCTTCTCGGGCGCCAACGCACCGAAGATCGACTACAAGGACGTGAAGCTCCTGCAACGTTACGTCTCCGAGCGGGGCAAGATCGTCCCGTCGCGCATCACCGCGGTCTCGGCCAAGAAGCAGCGTGAACTGGCCAAGGCCATCAAGCGCGCCCGCTTCCTCGCCCTGCTCCCCTACGTCGTGAAGTAAGGGAGACCGACAGATGAAAGTCATTCTGCTCGAACGCGTTGAAGGCAAGGGTGTCCTGGGTGACGTTGTCACCGTGAAGGACGGCTACGCCCGCAACTATCTCCTGCCGCGTCACAAGGCGCTGCGGGCTAACAGTGCCAACATGAAGGCCTTCGACGCTCAGCGCGCCGAAATCGAGGCCCGCAATGCTCGCGCCAAGGCCGCTGCCGGTGAAGCCGGCACGGAACTGGACGGCACCTCCTATGTCCTGATCCGTCAGGCTGGCGAAAGCGGCCAGCTCTATGGATCGGTCTCGGGTCGTGATGTCTCGGACATCGTCAATGCCGCTGGCGGCAAGGTCGAACGTTCGATGGTTGTCCTCGACAAGCCGATCAAGACCCTCGGCCTGCACGCCGTGTCGGTTCGCCTTCACGCCGAGGTTCTGGTCACCGTGACCCTGAACATCGCCCGTAGCCAGGACGAAGCTGATCGTCAGGCCCGTGGCGAAAACGTCATCAACGCCCAGTTCGAAGAAGACCGGGCCGCTGCTGATGAAGCTGCTCAGGACATGCTTGCCGGCGGTGCCGGCTCGCACGAAGGCGACTACAGCGAGGCCTGATCGCCTCCGACCCTTCTAAAGCCTTGAGAACGGCGCGGTGGCTTCAGCCCCGCGCCGTTTTTTTTGGTCGGGATCACGGGTCGCGCTCACAGGTTTTCTGTACAGACGTGGTAAAAATGTCATTTGGTTTGACCGATTTATGACCTACTTGTGACTGTCTGGGCGCAACACGCCTGACAAGAACGCAATTCGGGGAAAACCATGCGTCATCGCACGATACTCTTTGCCGCGGCTTCGGTCGTCAGCCTGCTCGCCACCGGTCAGGCCTTTGCTCAATCCAAGGAAGCGCCGACCACCGTCGAAGAGTTCATCGTCACCGGCACCCGTGCCGCCAACCGCACCGTTCTGGACACCGCTGTCCCGGTTGACGTCATCAGCGCCGCTGAACTCAGCCAGCTTGGTGTCAGCGAACTGAACCAGGCCCTGTCCGTCGCCCTGCCCTCCTTCAACTTCCCGCGCCCTGGCCTGGCCGACGGCACCGACACCATTCGCCCGGCGACCCTGCGTGGTCTGTCGCCCGACCAGACCCTCGTCCTGGTCAATTCCAAGCGCCGCCACCCGGCGTCGCTCGTCAACATCAACGGCACCATCGGTCGTGGTTCGTCTTCGGTCGACCTGAACACCATCCCCTCGGCCATGGTGCAGTCCATCGAAGTGCTCCGTGACGGTGCCTCCGCCCAGTATGGCTCCGACGCTATCGCCGGGGTTCTGAACCTGCGTCTGAAGGAAGCCTCCAGCGGCGGCGGTCTGAGCGCCACCTACGGGGCCCGCGTCACCACGGTCGATACCCTGGTGGACAATCCTCCCGCGGGTGCCGGCTGGAAGGTCTCTGACAAGGCTTCCTATGACCGCACCGACGGCGAGACCGTCAATCTGTCCGGCTGGATCGGTCTGCCCCTGGGCGACGCCGGCTTTGTCACCGTTGCCGCTGAGTATCTCGATCAGCAGAAGACCGTGCGGACCGCCCCCGACTGGCGCCAGCAGTATGACCTGATCTCCGGCTCATTCGATCCGCGCGAACTGACCTTCGACCGTTACGACGCCTGGTTCGGCGAGCCTGAAATCCAGCAGACCACCCTGTTTGCCAATGCCGGCTACGACGTCAGCGACGATGTCGCCCTCTACGGCTGGGCCAGCTACCAGAACCGCGACTCCACCTCGGCCGGCTTCTTCCGCCGCCCCAACGACGCCCGTAACGTCGCAGCCATCTATCCGAACGGCTTCCTGCCCCTGATCAACCCCACGGTGAAGGACTATTCCGCCGCCGGTGGCGTGACCTGGAAGCTGGGCGACTGGGATATGGACACCTCCCTCGCCTGGGGGTCCAACGAGATGGACTTTGTCATCCGCAACACCCTGAACCGCTCCATCGGCGCGGCTTCGAAGACCGCGTTTGATGCCGGTGGATTTGAGTCCAACCAGCTGACCTTCAACGTCTCCGGTGTCCGCACCTATGACGTCGGTCTGGCCTCGCCCCTGAACGTGGCGACCGGCGTGGAATGGCGTCGCGAAGGCTATCAGATCCATGCAGGTGAGCCGGACTCCTACCGCAATGGTGGCGTCCTGCTCGGCGGTCTGCCCACCGCATCTGGTGCCCAGGTGTTCCCGGGTTTCCGTCCGTCCAACGAAGTCGACAAGGACCGCACCTCGGTGGGCGTCTATATCGACCTGGAAGCCAATCTGACCGAAAACCTGCTGGCCTCCGCCGCCATCCGCGGCGAGTCCTATTCGGACTTCGGCGAGACGGCGACCGGCAAGCTGGCCCTGCGCTATGATGTTTCGGATGCCTTCGCCCTGCGTGGTTCGGTCCAGAACGGCTTCCGCGCTCCGTCCCTGCAGCAGCAGTTCTTCACCACCACCTCCACCAACTTCATCGCTGGCGTGCCCTTCGACATCACCACCTTCGCGGTGTCGGATCCAGTCGCGGTGGCGCTCGGTGCCAAGCCGCTTGATGCCGAAAAGGCCACCAACTACTCCCTGGGTGCCGTCTTCAAGCTGGGCGCAGTCAACCTGACGGTGGATGCCTACCAGATCAACATGAAGGACCGGATCGTCCTTTCGGAAAACCTGACGGCAACCAATGTCCGTAACTACCTGACCTCCAAGGGCTTCATCGGCATCGGCGGCGGCCGCTTCTTCATCAACGGCGTCGACACCGAGACCAAGGGCGTCGATGTGATCGCCAACTTCAAGGTCAACACCGATGCAGCCGGCCTGTTCGGTTTCACCGTAGGGGCCAATTTCAACTCCACCGACGTGACCAAGGTTCCGGCCACGGCACCGTTGGCGGCGCTCTCGCCGTCGCCGGTCCTGTTCGACCGCGTCAACGTCCTGAGCTTCGAGAAGGGCACGCCTGACTCCAAGTTCAATGGCTCGGTGGACTGGAAGCTGAACAACCTCGGAGCCACCCTGCGGGCCACCCGCTACGGCGAGGTCCTCAGCCCCGGCACCACGGCGGCCACGGACCTGGTCCTGAAGCCGGCCGTTGTGGTCGATCTGGAAGGCCGTTGGGACGTAACCGAAAAGGTTCGCGTCTCCATCGGTGCGGATAACGTCTTCGACAAGTATCCCACCAAGACCCCGGCGGTCCTGAACTCGACCTCCAACACCCCGTTCTCCAACTACGCGCCCTTCGGGCGTTCGGGCCGCTATGTCTACGGCCGCGTGGCGGTGAACTGGTAGATCCATCCTTCCGGGACCTCGTCCCGGCTGAAAGACATGAGCAGCGCGGGATCCGTCCCGCGCTGTTTTTGTTTCAGGGCCCGAGAGGTTCTCCACAGGCAGATCGGCAAACCTGTGAGCGAGACCTATTGCCCCGGTGACCGCGGCGGCCACCTTAAGCTATCGGTAAGCCATGGCCCTCGTTCCCGCCCTCGATCTTCGACCTGCCCATAATGATGCGGTGATCCCGCATGCCCCGGCCAATATCGAGGCAGAACAGGCCCTGCTGGGCGTCCTGCTCTATGACAATTCGGCCTTCGAACGCCTCGGAGACCACCTCCAGGCCCGCCACTTCTACGAACCCTTCCATCAGCGACTCTATGCCGCCATCGAGGTTGCGGTCCGCAAGGGCCAGCTGGCGGAGCCCATCCTGCTGGCCGAGCAGTTCAGCCGGGATCCGGCTTTTGAGGAACTGGGCGGCATCCGTTATCTCGCTGATCTGGTGGACCGTGCACCGCCTGCAGCCAATGCCAATGACTATGGCCGGGCCATCTATGACCTGGCCTTGCGCCGCGATCTGATCCGCATCGGCGGCGAGATCGCGACGACCGCCTCCACCCCCGACGAAGATCGGTCCGCCCGCGATCAGATCGAGACCGCCGAGCAGCAGCTCTACGCCCTGGCCGAGACCGGGGCGATCAATCAGGGCTTCGTGACCTTTGCCGAGGCCCTGCACGGGGCCGTGACCATGGCGGCCGAGGCCCACAGCCGCGATGGCGGCCTTGCGGGGCTCTCCACCGGACTGATGGACCTGGACCGAAAGCTCGGGGGCCTGCATCCCTCCGACCTGCTGATCCTCGCCGCCCGTCCCTCCATGGGAAAGACCGCCCTGGCCTGCAACATCGCCTTTGATGTGGCGCGCAAATACCAGTTCCAGACCATGCCAGATGGGTCAAAAAAGACCCTGAGCGGCGGGGTCGTG
>CAIYZB010000437.1 GCA_903930545.1 uncultured Alphaproteobacteria bacterium | reverse complement strand
GGGGTCTCGAAGGCCCGGCGGGTCAGGCGGGGCGGAGCCCTTCGGGAAATGGTCTGTTCAACGCCGGCCCCCACGGAGGCGGCGGCCTTGCGATAGGCCTGACCCGCCAGCACGACCTCGGCAAACCAGGGTTCCAACCGATCAAGCTGCTGCAGACTGAGGCCATAGGCCAGGGCCAGGCGTGCCATCCGCGCCCTGGCAGAACCCGACAACATGGAGCTCAAGGAGGCCCCGGCTGGCAGGACCCCCCGGGCGGCAGCGATCCGTCCGGTCTCGGCCTCGGTGGCGGCATCCACGGGCAGCTCGAACCAGAGGTCATCAGCGGTCCTCAGCCAGGGATCGAGACGGGCCTGGCCCCAGTCCAGACCTGGGGGCAGGACATGGACGGAGCCGAACAGCACGACCTCTGAGTCCCCGTCCCGCACGATCCAGATGGGTGGCTGGGCCCGGGCGGGGCTGGCCAGGAGCAGGACGAGGCCGAGGGTGAGGGCGAGGGGGCGGATCACTTCTGGCAGGTCGCGCAATAGAAGGTGGAGCGCCCGGCCTGGACCTCCCGGGCGATGGTGCCGCAACAGCCGGGGGTGGGGCAGGGCTCGCCCTCCCGGTCATAGACCCTAAACCGGTGCTGGAAATAGCCCAGGGCCCCGTCGGTCTGGGCAAAGTCCTTGAGAGAAGATCCTCCGGCCTCGATGGCCTCTGCCAGGATCTCGCGGATATGGGCCACCAGGGGGGGCAGGCGGCGTCGGGCAATGCTTCCGGCTGGCCGGAAGGGAGAGATGCCAGACCTGTGCAGGGCCTCGCAGACATAGATATTGCCCAGCCCCGCCACGGTGCGCTGGTCCAGAAGCAGGGTCTTTGGCCCCTGTTTGCGGCCCTTGAAGGCCGCCACCAGCCGATTGGCGTCGAAGGCCTCCGACAGGGGTTCGGGGCCCATGGCGGCAAACCAGGGGTGGTCGGCGACCGCGCCGGTCTCGATCAGGCCCATGAAGCCAAAGCGGCGGGGGTCATAATAGGTGACCCGGCCCCCGGCCTCGGTTTCGAAGACCACATGGGCGTGTTTGGGATTGGGGTCGGGAGCATAGTGGAACTCCCCCGGTCGGATCGTGCCTTCGGGCTGGGCGATCTCGAAACGGCCGCTCATCCCCAGGTGCATGACCAGGGTCAGGCCGCGATCCAGGGGGGCTAGCAGATATTTGGCCCGGCGATCCAGGGACAGTATGGTGGCCCCGCTCAGGGTCTGGACGAAACCCTCGGGGAAGGCAAAGCGCAGGTCCGGGCGGCGCGCCTCGACCCGGGTCAGGCGGGCGCCGGCCAGGACCGGTTCCAGACCACGACGAACGGTTTCGACTTCGGGTAGCTCGGGCATGGGCCAGAGGTGACAGGGGCTGAATCCAAGATCAAGCGGCACTGGCGCCGGACCGGCTTGCGGGCTAAGACGCCCTCATGACCGGGCCCTCCGCCACCTTCGGATTCCGCGATGTCGATCCCGCCGAAAAGGCCGGGATGGTCCGCGGTGTGTTTGATCGCGTAGCCAGCCGCTACGACCTGATGAAT
>CAIYZB010000436.1 GCA_903930545.1 uncultured Alphaproteobacteria bacterium | reverse complement strand
GGGCCTGAACGGCACGGGGGATTCCCTGCGCAATGCCCCCTTCACCAAGCAGAGCCTGGAAGCCATGCTGGAGCGTCTGGGGGTCAATACCCGCGACGCGAATCTCAACACCAAGAACGTGGCCGCTGTCATGGTCACGGCCCGGCTGCCGGCCTTCGTCGCCACGGGATCTCCGGTGGACGCCTCGGTCTCTGCCCTCGGTGATGCCAAGAGCCTGCAGGGCGGCACCCTTCTGGTCACGCCCCTGATGGGTGCCGACGGTCAGGCCTATGCCGTGGCCCAGGGCACAGTCCAGACCGGCAGCGTCTCGGCCTCTGGTGGATCGGGATCGTCTGTATCCAAGGGCGTGCCGACGTCAGGGCGGATCGCCTCCGGCGCGATCGTTGAAAAGGAAATCGGGTTCCAGATGGCCACCATGGGCCAGATGCGCCTGACCCTGCGCAATCCTGACTTCACGACCTCCGGCCGCATCGCCGACGCCGTCAATACCCGTTTCCCCGGTACCGCCCGGGCGGACAACCCCACCATCGTCACCCTCCAGCCCCCGGCGGGCGAGGACATGATGCGGTTCGTAGCCCAGATCGAAAATCTGTCAGTCGAACCCGAGAGTGCGGCCAAGGTGGTGATCGACGAGATCGCCGGGGTGATCGTCATGGGCGAGAATGTCCGGATCTCCACCGTCGCCATCGCCCAGGGCAATCTGACGATCACGGTCAACGAAGCCCCCTCGGTGAGCCAGCCAGCTCCCTTCAGCCAGGGCCAGACCGCCGTTGTGCCGCAATCGACGGTCTCGGTGGACGAAGAGAAGGGCAAGCAGTTCCTGACTCTGAAGTCCGGAGCTTCCCTTGCGGCCCTTGTCTCCGGGCTCAATGCCCTTGGAGTTACCCCCCGCGACATGATCTCCATCCTGCAGACCATCAAGGCAGCAGGTGCCCTCCAGGCCGATATCGAGGTGATGTGATGAACGCCATCAGCCTGTCTTCCAGCCCGATTGCCCCTCAGTCTCAACCGGTCGCTTCTGCCGCCGAGCTCGCCAAGCGCGGTCAGATCGAAAAGACCGCCAAGGATTTCGAGGCCTCGTTCCTCTCCGTCATGATCGGCGAGATGATGAAGGAGGTGAACCAGTCCGGTGCCTTCGGTGGCGGGGTTGGTGAGGAAAAGTTCAAGTCCTTCATGGCTGATGCCTTTGCCAAGCAGATGAGCGCAGCGGGCGGGATCGGTCTTGCCGACAGCGTCACGCAGGAAATGTTGAAACTCCAGGGTCTGGGTTAGGGAGCAGGGTCATGGCCATTGCCGCAACAGATGCGACCGATCGGGTCGAACAACTGACCTTCCTCACCGAGCGTCTGACGGAGCTCATCGCCCTCCAGGCCCAGGCCTTCGAGCAGCGCCGACCCCAGGACGCCACGCCTCACGTGGAAGAGACGGCCCGCCTGGCCAATCTCTATCGCCATGAGAGCACACGGATCCGGGCCAATACGGATCTGGTGGCCCAGGCTCCCCTCGCCCTGCGCGCCCGCCTGATCCGCGCCACGGAGGCCTTTGATGCGGTCCTGGCCCGTCAGGGTCGTGCCCTGGACGCCGCGCGCACGGTCACCGAGGGGCTGGTAAGAGCGGTGGCCGATGAGGTGGCCAGTCAAAGGTCCAGCGGAGCCGGCTATGGCCCGGGCGCGCTCGCCCCCACGCCGGTCGCAGCGACCTCCATCACACTGAACCGCCGCGCCTGATTCAAAACACTTGTTTGAATGATCCCGAATGCCTAGGTTCAACCTATGCCGGGCCGTTCCGGCTATCGCGTTCTCAGGGCGGGGTGAAAGTCCCCACCGGCTGTAATGCCTGGCCTCGGTCGGGACGAGCCCGCGGGCGCCTGGCAGGGTCAAACCTGGCAGGGCAGCAGACACCGGTGTGATCCCGGGGCCGACGGTTAGAGTCCGGTTATGAGAACCGTCGATGTCATGACAGGGCACACTTGTGTCCTGGCTGTCGTCGACGTCTCCCTGAGTCGTGGTTTTCCACCTTCGGGAGCAGACCATGACCCAAGCCACTTCCCCCAAGACCCACGAATTCCGCACGGCCCACGGGGCCTATCGCGGGGCCCGCATCGCCTTCGTCAAGGCCGGCTGGCACAGCGAGATTGTCGATCAGGCCCTTGCGGGCTTCCGCGCCGAAATGGCCCGGCTCGACTATCCGGAAAACATGATCGATGTCTTCGACACCCCCGGGGCTTTCGAGATCCCCCTGCATGCTCAGACCCTGGCCCGCACGGCGAAATATGCCGCCGTGGTGGGGGCAGCCCTCGTCGTCGATGGCGGCATCTATCGACACGAATTCGTCGCCGAGACCGTGGTGGCAGCCCTGATGCAGGTGCAGTTGGCCACCGAGGTACCGATGTTCTCGGTCATCCTGACCCCGCACCATTTCCATGATCACGACACCCACCAGACCTTCTTCCGTGATCACTTCATCCAGAAGGGTGCTGAAGCCGCCCGGGCCTGTGTCCAGACGGTACAGAGCCTGGCCGGGCTGACGGCGGCGGCCTGATGTCGGAGGCGGTTCCGGAGGGCTTCAGCCGCCATTACCGCCAGAGCCCCCTGACCGATCCCTGGGAGCCCCTGTTCAGTCGCAAGACCGAACAGGCGGTGATCCTGGGGGTCCGGATCGCCGAGCGCCACTGCAACAGCCGCGGCTTTGCCCACGGGGGCCTGATCTCGGCCCTGGCGGACAATGCCATGGGCCTGTCCTGCGGGGTGGTCTCGGGTCACACCGGCGGGTTCTTGACCGTGAATCTCAGCCTCGACTTTCTGGCGGCGGCGAAGATCGGTCAGTGGCTTCAGGTCGATACGGGCTTTGTTCAGGTGGGTGGCACCCTGTGCTTCACCCAGGCCTTTGTGACAGC
>CAIYZB010000435.1 GCA_903930545.1 uncultured Alphaproteobacteria bacterium | reverse complement strand
TGCGGAGCTGGACGTCGAGCTGATCACCCCGATCGCCATGGACCAGGGTCTGCGCTTCGCCATCCGTGAAGGCGGCCGCACCGTCGGTGCCGGCGTCGTCGCGAAGATCGTCGAGTAGGACTACCGCTCCCCGCCCAGGCGGGGATCACAACATCAAGGCCTCCGGAGCGATCCGGAGGCCTTTTTGCTGTGCAATCACATGGCCCAGAACCCTTGCGATGCAACCCGGTGCCTGTTACATCCGCCGGCTCCGGCGATGAGCCGAGTGCGCCGGTCGTATGTCCGGTTCTCTCGTCATCGATCGGAGGCCGGTCCCGCAAGGGACGGGGTCGTAGGAGTGTAGCTCAGCTGGTAGAGCATCGGTCTCCAAAACCGAGGGTCGTGGGTTCGAGTCCCCCCGCTCCTGCCAACCCGAAAACTTATGATTTCGGGTTGGCGGATTTCCGCCAACCGAATTGAGAAAGACCAAGAGCGCCTCATGGCCAGGAAACCGGGTTCGACACCGCAAGCCATGAAGGCACGCGCCGCCAAGACGGCGGCCGCCATCGCGCCTGCCTCGCCTCTGGCCAAGGATCAGCCGGCCAAGAAGCGCACTTCCATCCCGCAGTTCTTCAGGGAGGTCCGCGCCGAAGGCCGCAAGATCACCTGGACCACGCGCAACGAAACCTGGATCACCTCGGTTATGGTCGGGATCATGGTCGTCATGGCCTCGGCCTTCTTCTTCGGGGTCGATTTTTTCCTCAGCTTCGGGATCAACCAGATCCTCAAGCTCGCGAACGCTGGATAAGCCCATGTCCGAAGCCGCCATCGCCGAAGCGCCGTCCAACCCGCGCCACAAGTGGTACATCGTCCACGCCTATTCGAACTTCGAAAAGAAGGTGGCCGACTCCATCCGTGAGCAGGCCCGCAGCCAGGGCCTGGACGAGAACTTCTCCGACATCCTGGTTCCCACCGAGGACGTCGTGGAAATCCGTCGTGGCCGTAAGGTCAATGCCGAGCGCAAGTTCTTCCCGGGCTATGTCCTGGTGAAGATGGAGCTGACGGACGAAGCCTATCACCTGATCAAGAACACCCCGAAGGTCACCGGCTTCCTGGGTTCGGGCTCCAAGCCCATGCCGGTGTCCGAAAAGGAAGTCGCCCGGATCATCGGGGCGATCGAAGAGGGCGTCGAGCGTCCCAAGCCCACCATCCAGTTCGAGATCGGCGAGCAGGTCCGCGTCACCGACGGTCCCTTCGCCAGCTTCAACGGTTCGGTGGAGCAGGTCGACGAGGAACGCGCCCGCCTGCGGGTCACGGTTTCCATCTTCGGCCGGGCCACCCCGGTGGAGCTGGAATACAGTCAGGTCGAGAAGACCACCTGACAATCGAACCAAGGGCTGCTATGAGCCCGGCCCTTCGCATCTGCGAAGGTTCAAATCCGTGGGAGGGGAAGGCCAACCTGGCCCCGTACCACGGCTCAACAGACCGGGCGTCCGGTCAAAGAGGAGAAAATGGCCAAGAAAATTCTGGGCTACATCAAGCTGCAGGTTGCAGCTGGTTCCGCAACCCCTTCGCCGCCCATCGGGCCGGCGCTCGGTCAGCGCGGCGTGAACATCATGGGCTTCTGCAAGGAGTTCAACGCCCGTACCGAGAAGGAAGTCAAAGGCACGCCCCTGCCGACGGTCATCACCGTCTATCAGGACAAGTCCTTCACCTTCATCACCAAGACCCCTCCGGCCAGCCACTTCATCAAGCAGGCGCTTGGTCTGAAGTCCGGCTCCAAGGCTCCGGGTCGCGATTCCGCTGGCACGATCACGCGCAGCCAGCTGGTTGAAATCGCCCAGCACAAGATGAAGGACCTCAACGCCAACGACGTTGATGCCGCCGCCAAGATCATCGAGGGCTCTGCCCGTTCGATGGGTCTGCAGATCGTGGAGGCCTAAGACCATGCCCAAGCAAGCCAAGCGCATTCAGGCCCGTACCGGTGACCGTATGGCCACCCACACCATCGAGGCCGCCGTCCAGCTGGTGAAGGCCAATGCCACCGCCAAGTTCGACGAAAGCATCGAGATCGCCGTGAACCTCGGCGTCGATCCCCGTCACGCCGACCAGCAGGTCCGTGGCGTTGTGAACCTGCCCTCGGGCACGGGCCGCGACGTCCGCGTCTGCGTCATCGCCAAGGACGCCAAGGCCGCTGAGGCCGAAGCCGCCGGGGCCGACATCGTCGGTGCCGAGGAACTGGTCGAGCGCATCCAGGGCGGTTTCATGGACTTTGACCGCGTGATCGCCACGCCGGACATGATGGCCCTGGTGGGTCGTCTGGGTAAGGTTCTTGGCCCGCGCGGCCTGATGCCGAACCCCCGCGTCGGGACTGTGACCCCGAACGTCGGTCAGGCCGTGAAGGATGCCAAGGGCGGTGCCATCGAGTTCCGTACCGAAAAGACCGGCATCATCCACGCCGGCATCGGCAAGGCCTCCTTCACCGACGACGCCATTGCCGCCAATATCAAGGCTCTGGTGGACGCCCTGAACAAGGCCAAGCCCTCGGGTGCCAAGGGCACCTATATCAAGAAGATCAGCCTGTCCTCGACCATGGGACCTGGCTTCCGCGTGGAGACCAGCTCCAACGCGGGCTGAACCTGACGCTTGAGACCTGAAGGGGCGCGGCGGTGACGTCGCGCCCTTTTTTGTGCCCGGCCTTCAGCCGAGGCTCGCCCTTGCGATGGCCTCTGCGACCTTGATCCCGTCAACCGCGGCCGAGAAAATGCCCCCGGCATAGCCTGCCCCTTCGCCGGCCGGAAACAGGCCGCGGGTATTGAGGCTCTGGAAGCTGGCATCGCGGGTAATCCGCACCGGGGACGATGTACGGGTCTCGATTCCGGTCAGGACCGCATCTGCCGCATCAAAACCCGGGATCTTGCGGCCAAAGGCGGGCAGGGCCTCTCTGATCGCCGTGATGGCATAGTCCGGCAGGCAGGTGGACAGGTCCGTTGGCTGGACCCCCGGCTTGTAGGAAGGAACGATCTCTCCGAGCTCGCTCGAAGCCTGCCCTGCCAGAAAGTCGCCCACCCTCTGGCCCGGTGCCGCATAGGTCCCACCCCCGGCGACGAAGGCCTGGCTCTCCCAGTGCCGCTGCAGGGCGATGCCCCCCAGGGGGCCCGGGGGATAGTCCGCCGGGGTGATCCCGACCACGATCCCGGCATTGGCATTGCGTTCATTGCGGGAATACTGGCTCATCCCGTTGGTCACCAGCCGGCCGGGCTCTGAGGCGGCGGCCACGACGGTGCCGCCTGGGCACATGCAGAAGCTATAGACGCTGCGGCCATTGGTGCAGTGGTGGCTGAGGCTGTAGTCCGCCGCCCCCAGATCCGGATGCCCGGCCGAGGTCCCGAACCGGGCCCGATCGATCCAGGACTGGGGATGTTCGATCCTGAACCCGATGGAAAAGGGCTTGGCCTCGATATGGATGCCCCGGTCATGGACCATCTGGAAGGTGTCGCGGGCGCTGTGACCTACGGCCAGGACCACATGATCGGCGGCGATGTGTGTGCCATCCTGAAGGACAACCCCTGTGATCCGGCGACTGCCGTCCGGTGAGGTTTCAATATCCAGATCATCGACCCGGCTCTGGAAGCGG
>CAIYZB010000434.1 GCA_903930545.1 uncultured Alphaproteobacteria bacterium | reverse complement strand
GACCCGGCTCTGGAAGCGGTACTCACCGCCCAGGGCCTCGATTTTGGCCCGGAGGCTCTCCACCATGGTGACAAGCCGGAAGGTGCCGATATGGGGGTGGGCTTCGGTCAGGATCTCTGCGGGTGCCCCGGCCTCGACAAACTCGGTCAGGACCTTTCGGCCCAGATGGTTGGGGTCCTTGATCTGGCTGTAGAGCTTGCCGTCCGAAAAAGTCCCGGCACCGCCTTCGCCGAACTGGACGTTGGATTCCGGGTTCAGCACATTTTTGCGCCACAGGGCCCAGGTGTCCTTGGTGCGTTCCCGCACGACCTTGCCGCGATCCAGGATGAGGGGTCGAAAGCCCATCTCGGCCAGGATCAGACCGGCAAAGAGCCCGCAGGGGCCGGTGCCTATGACGATGGGACGAAGCCCTGGCGGGCCAGCGACCCGGGTGACAAAACTATAGCTGGTATCCGGAGTGGGCATGACCCCGGTCAGCCTTCTGGCCAGGACGGAGGCTTCATCGGCCACCTCCACGTCCAGGGAATAGACCATGAGGATGGCCGCCTTGCGCCGGGCGTCATGGGCCCTTCGGGCGATGCTGAAACCGATGAGGTCCGACGCCGGAATGTCGAGGCGCGCCAGTATGGCCTCGCCAAGGGCCTTCGGCGGGTGGCCGAGGGGCAGCTTCACTTCGGTCAATCGCAGCATGACGCCAGTTTCCTTTGGTTTGGCATCCAGGTCCAGCATTCCCACCAGCTCCGACACAGCCGAGGTTGAGTTTGTCGGCGTGCTCGTGTAGAAGCCGCCCCTTCAAGAGTTTCGCCTTCTCGCAAGGGGAGGCGGGTTGGGGTCTTTACGACCCCATCCTGTCCAAGAACGACGGGGGTCCGGGGTCACCGGGTCCATAAGACAGGGAAAGCCTTCCCTGACCGCCGGGAGACGGGAAGATGAGGTTTCGACGGCATGCCCTCCGGGGATTGTGCGTGGAGACTGCGGCTTCTCTCACAGGACAGGCTGATTGGCCGTGGGTGCTTATCTCCCGCGGGTGATCGCTTTTGGCCGTCGGAATCGTCCGGCGGCTGGACTTGAGTATGGAGACCGCAATGGACCGCGCTCAAAAGCAGGGGTCGATCGAGACGCTGAAAAGCGTATTCGCCGGCGCCGGTGCCGTGGTCGTGACCCACAACAAGGGTCTGACCGTTGCGGAAATGACTGATCTTCGTCTCCGCCTCCGCAAGGAAGGCGCAGCGCTGAAGGTGGTGAAGAACACCCTGGCTCAGAAGGCCCTGGCTGGCTCGCTCGGTGAAGAGGGCGATGCCCTGTTCGCCGGTCCCGTCGCCATTGCCTATGCGCCGGATCCCGTCACCGCCGCCAAGATCGCTTCCCAGTACGCCAAGGAGAACGACAAGCTCGTTATCCAGGGCGGCTTCATGGGTACCCAGGTTCTGGACAAGTCCGGTGTGGCCGCGCTCGCGACCCTGCCGTCCCTCGACCAGCTCCGGGGCAAGATCATTGGCCTTCTGCAGGCCCCGGCGACCAAGGTCGCGGGCGTTCTGCAGGCTCCGGCCGGACAGCTGGCACGTGTCTTGGGCGCCTATGCCGCCAAAGACGCTGCCTGATCGTCATTCCCCAACATAACGAACTTCTAAGGATCAAAGAAAATGTCGAAACTCGAAAAGCTGGTCGATGACCTGTCCGCCCTGACCGTCCTGGAAGCCGCTGAGCTCTCCAAGATGCTTGAAGAAAAGTGGGGCGTTTCCGCCGCTGCTCCGGTGGCCGTCGCCGCCGTCGCCGCTGCTGCTCCGGCTGAAGCTGCTGAAGAGCAGACCGAATTCACGGTTGTCCTCACCAATGGTGGCGACAAGAAGATCAACGTGATTAAGGAAGTCCGCGGCGTCCGTCCGGACCTCGGCCTGAAGGAAGCCAAGGACCTCGTCGAAGGCGCTCCGCAGAACGTCGTCGAAAACGTCTCCAAGCAGGTTGCCGACGAAGTCGCCAAGAAGCTGACCGAAGCTGGCGCGACCGTCCAGGTGAAGTAATCAGCGCTTTCGCGCTCTGACTTCAGAACGGGCCCGGGGGAAGACCTCCGGGCCCGTTTTCGTTTCCGCTGAGGGCCAGGGCGATCAGGGCCTCTTCCGGAGCGCTCAGTGCTGAACGCCGGGCCGCAGGTCTACCGGTCTCCGGCATGCCATTGATGGCCCAGACCAGGGTGCGGCGGTCCTTCACATTCCAGAACAGGCCGGTCATCCAGCCATAGGCATCGCCGAGGTGTCCTCGCCAGTCGCCGCTGTCCGCGCCGAAATAGGCATCACCGGACGGACCGGGATTGGCCATCAGGGCCTGAATACCCAGACCATAGGCCTGAAAGACCCCACCCTCCGCATCCCCATTCAGGGGCGAACGGGTCAGATGCCATTGCGGTGCCTGCATGAGGGTCAGCAGGGCAGGGGGCAACAGGGGCTCACCGCCCTCGGCAAACCGGACCGCAAGCTGGTCCATGTCGGACAGGCTGAGCCTGAGCCCACCCTGGGGCGCGAAGGCAAATCCGTTCTGGCCGGGGACATAGGCCTCAAGCCCTGTGCTGGATGGCTCATCCCCACGATAGAGGGCGACATCGGGCCACGGCGGCGGGGCTGAATCGACCTGGGCCGCCCAGGTCCCGTCCATCCGCCTCAGTCCAGCGGTTGCGTGGCGGCGTCGCGCCGCGG
>CAIYZB010000433.1 GCA_903930545.1 uncultured Alphaproteobacteria bacterium | reverse complement strand
CTTTGGCATCTTCCTGGCCTGTCTCGCCCTCGGTGTCGCAGCCATCACCGCCGCCGGCTCAACGGCCGAGGCCTTCCGTCAGGGCCTGGCCTCCCAGGCCCGCGAAATCCTGGGCGGCGATCTTTCGGCCTCGGTGGAGAACCGTGATTTCACACCGCAGGAACGGGCAGCCTTCGCGCGTCTGGGGACGGTGTCCTATACCTCTCGCGTGCGGGTGATGGCCCAGGCGCCGTCAGGCGACCGGCGACTGGTCGACCTGCGGGGCGCAGACGCGGCCTATCCCCTGGCCGGCAAGGTCGAGCTGGCCGGAGCGGCCAGCCTGGCCGACGCCTTGGCGACCCGCGACGGCCTGCCCGGCGCGGCGGTCGAACCGGCCCTGCTCGATCGCCTCGGCCTGAAAATCGGCGACCGCTTCGAGGCCGGCCCCCTCACCCTCGTGGTTCGCGCCACAATGCTCAGCCAGCCTGACAGCGTGGCGCGCGGCTTCGTGCTGGGCCCCCGGGTGCTCGTGCGTCGCGAGCTGATGGACACGACCGGCCTCCTGGCCCCTGGCCTGCCCTCGGATCAGACGGCGCGGATCGCTGCGCGCGACGGTGTGGATCCCGTGGTCGCCGGCAAGGCGCTGGAGAAGACCTTTGGCGAGGCCGGACTGGGTGTGCGCGATCGCGCCAATGCCGCCCCCGGTGCCAAGCGCCTGATCGACCAGCTCGAATACTTCCTCGGCTTTATCGGCCTGGCATCGCTGGTCGCTGGCGGTCTGGGGGTTGCCGGTGCTGTCTCGGCCTATCTCTCCACCCGCGAACCCTCGATCGCCGTGCTCAAGGCGCTCGGCGCTGACGGGGCGCTGATCCGCAATACCTATCTCATCCAGATCGGCCTGCTGGCCAGCCTGGGGGTCACCCTGGGCCTGATCATCGGCGCGATTGTGCCTCTGATCCTGGGCCAGATCGCCGGTAGCGCCTTGCCGATCCCGGCCCTGTTCGCCGTCTATCCCCTGCCCCTGGTCAAGGCCGGTGCCTTTGGCCTGCTGGCGGCCGCGGCCTTTTCCCTGATCCCGCTGGCCAGAGCCCGGGCCACCCCGCCTTCAGCCCTGTTCCGACGGGCGCTCGGCGTCCGCCCGCCGTTCGGGCTAGAGGTGATCGTCGCGACGCTCAGCGGACTTGGCCTGGCCGGCCTGGCCGTCGCCACCGCCCCCACCCCGATCGCCGCCGCCATCATGATGGCCGGGGTCGCCGTGGCCTTCGTCGTCCTGTGGGCCCTGGGCCTTATGGCCGCCTGGCTGGCCGGCAAGGCACGTTGGCTAGCGAGTGGACCTATCAGGATCGGCCTGGCCAATCTGGCAGGACCGCGCTCGGCGGCGCGAACCGCGACCCCGGCCATTGGCCTGGGCGTGGCCCTGCTGGCCTGCGTGGTCTTGATCCAGTCCGCCCTGCTGGCCCAGGTGCGCGAAGTCGCCCCCAAAAGCGCTCCCGCCCTCGTATTCACCGAGATACCCGGGGACCGGGTCAAAGACTTCGACGCCGAGGTCATGCGCGCGGCTGGCAAGCTCGACACCGAGAGCTATCTGCGCCTGCCCTTCGCCACTGGCCGCATCATCGCCCTCAAGGGTCAGCCGGTAGACATCAAGGCCATCAAGCCCTCGGCCCGCTGGGCCTTCGACAATGACCTCAGCCTGTCGGTGCTGGATTCCCAGCCCAGGGACGCAGAGATCGTCGAGGGGCGCTGGTGGCCGGCCGGCTATTCCGGTCCGCCCCTCGTGGCTCTGGAGGTCGACCTGGCCCGCGGCGCGGGCCTGAAGGCGGGCGACACCATCACCCTCTCGGTGCTCGGGCGCGATCTGGAAGCCCGGATCGCTGTGCTGCGCAAGGTCGAGTTCGGCGGCTTCGGGGCCAATTTTTCGGTGCTGCTGGACCCCAGGAGCCTTGAGGGTGCCGTGCTGCGCAATATCGCCATCGCCAAGATGGACCGCGCCGCCGAGGCCCGCCTGACCCGGTCTCTGGGCCAGAGCTTCCCGGGCGTGAACGTCATCAGCGTGCGCGAGCAGCTGGAATCCGCCGCCGGCCTGTTTGATCGCCTGGCCCTGGCCATTCGCGGCGCAGCGGCCGTCGCGGGCCTGGCCGGCCTGCTGGTCCTGGCTGGTGCCATTGCCGCGGGCGCACGCGCCAGGGCGCGCGAGGCGGCGACCTTGAAGGTGCTGGGCGGCACCCGCAGCCAGATCCTGTCGGCCTATGTCGTGGAATATGGCGCAGTCGGACTGATCGCCGGGGCGGCCGGCGTGCTGCTCGGCCTTGCCGCGGCCTGGCCGGTTGTGGTGCTGGTGTTCAAGGCCCAGTGGAGCATCGACTGGGCTGGCGTGATGGCCCTGCTGGCCGGCGCAGCTGGTCTCTCGGCGGTCGGCGGCCTGCTGGCGGCGGCCCAGGCCCTGTCGCGACGTCCCGCACCGGTGCTGAGGGCGGACTGAGCACTGGTGCTGCCGGCAAGGATGGCGGCAATATCGACGGGTTACAGTGATGAGAATGGGGAGCTTTCAATGAAGATCGACAACACAATCGGAGCCGTCGTCACGGGCGGGGCTTCGGGACTGGGCCGCGCGAGCGCTGAAGCCCTCGCCGCCGCCGGGGTCAAGGTCGCCATCTTTGATGTGAATGAGGCCGGCGGCCAGGAAGTGGCGGAGGCCATCGACGGGGTCTTCTGCAAGGTCGATATCACCTCCGAGGAAAGCGTCGTCGAAGGCTACGCCAAGGCGCGCGCCGCACACGGACAGGAACGCATTGTGGTTCACTGTGCCGTCGTATCGGGCGGCGGCAAGACAATCTCGTTCGACAAGGAGACCCGCAGCTTCAAGCGCAACCCCACCGAGATGATAGCCCGCTCTGCCGAAGGGATCTTCACGGCCAGCTACCGGATTGCGTCACACGGGGCGCTCGGCATGGCCAATTCCGAGCCACTCAACGAGGATGGGGAACGCGGTTGCATCATCCTTACGTCTTCGGCAGCCTCGCAGGACGGCCAGATCGGTCAGGTCGCCTATGGTGGCGGCAAGGGTGCCGTCAATTCCATGGTCCTGCCGATGGCGCGCGACCTGATGGACCTGGGCATCCGCGTGAATGCCATCCTCCCTGGAATTTTCGCCACGCCGCCGATGCTGGGCGTCAAGGACAGGGCACCGTCGATCTTCGCGGGCCTTGAGGCCTCCGTGCCGTTTCCCAAGCGACTGGGCAATCCGCCCGAGTTTGGAAGCCTGATCCTGGAACTTGCGCGCAATGGCTACTTCAACGGCCAGTGCATTCGCCTGGATGGCGCAATCCGGATGCCGCCTAGGTGATCTGACCCTTCTCCCGATCGCGAGGCTCGGAGAGGCCGCTCAAGCCGAAACACATCCTGGGTATAGCCCAACACCTACCGGGGATGAGTTAGGGTTGGATTGCCAATAACGAGACATGCTGACCTTACTGTTCCAGCACGATCCCGAACGCGGTGGTTCTCCTCGGGTTGTGGCCAGACAGCGGCCTGCGCCCGAAGCCGCCTGACAAAGGCCGACAGTGGAGAGATCTTCGGCTGTCGACGACCCGTTCCGCAAGGCCCGTCTCCTTCAGCGACGGGCCTTAGGGCCGGCAGTTTGGGTTACTTTGCCATCGGGGCGAGTGAACCTCGCTGTCACCTTCAGGCCTGGGCCGTTATCTGACAGGCTCAGGTCTGCATTATGGCGCGCCGCAATGGCCGCCACGATAGAAAGGCCGAGGCCCGAACCGGGCGAGCCGCGGCTCCGATCAAGGCGGAAATAGGGGGCTAGGACCGCCTTGCGCTGGTCGGGGGCTATGCCTGGGCCATTATCGGCGATCCAGATCCGGACACCGTCGTCGAACGTTCCCGCCCCGACAGTGATGGTGGCACCCGCGGGGGTATGACGCAGGGCATTTTCGATCAGATTGGCCACAAGCTGGGCGAGCAGGTCAGGATCCCCCTGTACCCAGGCCGCAGATGTTTCGATCTGAATCCTGCGACCACTGTCTTCAACATCCGGGCGGAAGGCGTCTGCCACCCGGCGTGCGACCTCCTCCAGGTCAAGGACCACGCCGTCCTCGGACAGGTTTCGCCCCTCAATCTCTGATAGTTGAAGCAGGGCGTCGAAGGTGCGGAGCAGTTCCAGCAAGTCGCCGTGAATGGCTGAGACGGAGTCCCGATCCTCTGTTGCCAGCCGCGCGGAGCGTTCCAGGCGTTCCAGCTTCTGCCGCATTCTTGACAAGGGCGTGCGAAGGTCGTGAGCAACGTCGGTGGTCACCTGGCGCAACTGGGCGATCAAGCCACCGATCCGGTCCAGCATCTGGTTCATCGCCAGACCGACATCATCGATATCGTCGGCTAGATGGGCCTCTGAGTGGGGTACCCGAACGGCAAGACTGCCGGCCCTCACCTGGTGAGCTGTGTCGGAAATGCGGGCGAGGCGCCGCCAGGTCTCCTGGGCGAAGATCATCCAGGCTGCCAGGCTGGCCAGGGCTCCGATCAGTCCGGCCCCAATGAGCCGCCAGGTCACCAGCCTCATTTCGCGCTGGACGTCCGCGAGGTTCTTGCCCACCGAAAGCCAGGCTCCGCTGGGGGTCGTCTGGGCATAGGCGAGAAAGGTCTTGCCCTGGCCCCATTCGCCACGCCCAGGCACAATCTGCCAGCCAAGCTGCCCCTCGGGCGTACCCAAGCGCCCGCCCAGGACTTCCCCCTTCGAACTGACAAGATCGTATTCGAATCCGCGCCAGAGGCGGGTTCTGCGCTCAATGGTCCTGGGAAGGCGCGATTCGCCCTGACGCAGGATTTCGTCCTGAAGCGAACTCATCTCCCCCAGGATCTCCCGGCGAAATGTCCGCTCGCTCAAGGCCTGGATTTCAGAGCGCGCCACCTGCCCTGCAACGACAAAGGCGGCCAGAATTACGACCACCTGCAAGACGGCGAGCCGAATCCCTGGCCTGCGCCAGATCTGCTGGCTCGACCCGAAGGCCCTGGGGGGAGGCCTCGGACTTTCGCTCATGCCGGGGTCGGACCGGGGTCAGGATCTATCACGTAGCCAGCCCCCCGAATTGTCTTCACCAGCCTTTGGGCACCGGCGGCCTCAAGCTTTGATCTGAGATGACTGATATGGGTTTCAACAATGTTGGTCCGGGGGTCGAAACGGAACCCCCAGACCTGCTCGAGCAGCATCATTCGGGTAACCGGACGGCCTGCATTCATCAGGAGCACCTCCAGCAGCCGATATTCCAGGGGCAGGAGGTCGATCTCGCTAGCTTCCCAGTATACGCGCCGAGCCAGTCGGTTCATATCGAGGGCACCGCAGGCCAAGCGGGTCGGCTCATCCTGGCCATCCCGGCTTCTGCGCTTCAGAGCCCTCACCCGGGCGTGGAGTTCATCGAAGGCAAAGGGCTTGACCAGATAGTCGTCTGCGCCGTTCTCCAAGCCGACCACACGGTCTGCGACTGTGCCCAGGGCCGTCACCAGAAGGACAGGTGTCGTATTGCCTCGGGTGCGAAGGGCGCGAACGAAAGACACTCCATCCAGGCGCGGCAGCATCCGGTCGACGATCATCACATCAAACCCTTGGGCAGCCGCGAGATCCAGGGCCACGAGCCCGTCGTCCACGACCGAGACGACATAGCCTTCCAGCTCCAGGCTGGCAGCCATTTCGCTGGCCACCTGGGAATCATCTTCGACGATAAGGATCGCCAGGCTTGTCCCCGGTCGATCCATGGTCTGCATGTCAGTGTGGCCGGGAGTCTGCATGGCTTGCTTTGTGGGGCTGCCGCAAAACACCTTCGTGACAGCCCGTCCCCCGTCCTAGTTGGCGGAGGTCAGACCTACGCCTCGAAGTTCCTGACGGGAAGCTTCAATCAATGAGGCGAGGCTTGGGCTGGCCAGAAGCTTCACAGCGACGACCGTGCCAAGGACATGGCTGGCCGCGATATCAGAGGGATAGTGGGCCGCACAAATTTCGCGGCTATAGGCGTAGTCCGCTGCTCGGGCCAGGATGGCCTCCGACTTCTGGGGTATGAGGTCTGCCAGGACGTAACCCACCGAAAAGCTCAGGGTGGCGTGGCCGCTGGGATAGGAGGTCAGGGGATTGGCATTGGGCTTGTAGTCACAGGCCTTGAGGCTGGGGTCGATCGCCCAGGGGCGGTTGCGCAGGAAATGGCGCTTGGCGATGTTGGCGCTGACCGACTGGTCATTCTCCACCAGGGCCAGGAATTCGGCGGTGCGGGGCAGCTTGGCGAGGTCAAACTTCGGGCCGAGCACACCGGCAAAGATTCCGGCGTTCTCATGGTTATCATCCCACTGGGCCTGAAGGAGCCGCTCTGGGGAGCGGGTGCGGTAGAGCCTCTGGATTTCCGCCAGTTCAGACTTCTGGGCATCTGAGCCATCCGCGAACGGTGCTGGCAAAATGCGGGCCGGGTCCACCTGATCCAGGGTCAGGACCCTCAGGGTCTTGGTTGGCTTGGCGGTGGCCGCGGCTGCCGGCACCGAGACGGCGGGCACGTCAGCCGCCATGGCGTGAGCACCACACAGGGAGACAGCCGCCAGGACGGCGGCGATCACGAGGTCTTTGCCAAGGCGCATGACGGTTTCCTTCAAGGCAGACGCATCGTGTCGAAGGACGGCGTCGCCAGATTTCCAGGTTGAACGAAGATGATCAATCGATGCCCAAGCACGTCTCGAGCTAGACCAGCAGAATGAGAACGGTGGGAACAACAAATCCGAGTGCGAGAACAAGACAGACCAGCGCGCGTTCCCGGCGGGCCTGAAAGGCAAGATAGACCCCGATCAGGGTCGTCCCGGCGAGGGACACGGATGTCAGGGCCACGAACAGCTTGAGCAGGGCTTGGCCTGTCCCCGACTTGGCCTCTTCCTTCGATTCCGGAGGCTTCCCTGCCATCGCCGGGCGAGACGGTGCCTTGCGGCGGATTTCTGTCGTCTGGTCCTTGTGGAGGGCGGCGACCCGCAGGACCAGATCTGACGGCGTCTGATCCGGGCGGACCTTGTGGAGATTGTAGGTCTGGATGACCCCGGTGACGCAGAAAAAGAGGATCGCAGGGGCGAAGAACAGCCCCGAGTATTTGTGGATTTTCCGGATCAGCATCGGAGACAAGGCGGAGCACCTTCCAAAACAGGGCAAGACCCCAAGGTCAAAGCATTACTGAAAGAGAAAATGCCCCCCCGACAGGTCGGAGAGGGCGAGTTTCGCGGCAAAGGAGATCAGAATGCCGCCTTGAGTGTGACCTGATAGCTGCGCGGCGTCAGGTACTGGGGCGCATTGGCCGCCCCGCCCTGAGCCGAGGTCAGGGCGAACTGGTCCGTGCCGGCGACCAGAGCCTTGCCCTTCATACCCGTCAGGTACTGCTTGTCTGCCAGGTTCAGGATCTGGGCCTGGATGGCGAACTGCCCGAACTGGTAGGTGGTCGAGAAGTTGGCCTGGGACCAGGACTTGATCCGCCCGGTGGGCGCGGCATTGCCGGAGGCTGCCGTCAGATTCTGGGACCCGACAAACTTGCTGTCCAGGGTCATGATGACGCTGTCATCGTCAAGCATCAGGCCGTGATGCTCGAAGCGCAGGCCCAGAGCCGACGACCACTTCGGCGCATTGGCCAGCTGCTTGCCATTGCCACCCGGGTTTACAGCGTCATCCTTCGCCGTTGCCTTGTTGTAGCTGAAGTTGGCAAAGGTCGACACGCCATAGGGCAGGACATAGGTCGCCTGGCCTTCAAAGCCCTGATAGGTCGCGCCACCAGAGTTGGTGAAGTAGGTTTGACCGAAGAAGGGGTCAGCCGCGTCCGTGATCGTATTGGACTGCAGCTTGTGCTGGAAGTCGATGTTGTAGATGTCGGCGTCGAAGGTCAGGTTGCCGTGAGAGAAGACCGTGCCGACCTGATAGGCCATCGACTGCTGCGGCTGGATCTCCGACAGGTTTGGTGCATTGACATACATCGAGCTGATGTTCGGCACCAGGAAGCCCTGCGACATCTGGCCATAGGCGCTCCAATGCGGACTGATCCGGTAATTGGCGTTCAGATAGCCCAGGGTCTTGTCATAGGTCTTGGAGAGATGGAGCGGCTGCAGCGTGCTCAGAACCGGCGCGTGGATGAAGAGCTCATAATTGAGGTACTTGATGCCGGGGGTGACCGTCAGCTTGTCATCGGGCTTCCAGGCAAACTCACTGAAGGCCTGCCAATAGTGCCAGCCTGAATACTCGTTGTACTTGATGTTGAGCGGGGTCTGGCAGGCTCCGTTATAGGTTTTGCCAGGTGCAACCGTGACCGGGTAGCCGTAGCAGCCTGCAACGCCGGGAACGGTGGGATACTTGGCCGCCTTGAGCTGGCCATAGTCCGGGGTGTCGAGACCGACGATCCCGGTGCCAGGTGCCGGCAGGGCGATCTGGAAGGTATAGCGCTTGCTATCGGCCACTTCGTAGAGGCCGCCGACGGTCAACTCGCCGAGGTCGAAATCCTTGGAGAAGCGCAGAACGTCGCCGATGACGCGATATCGGTTCAGCTTCCAGTAACCAGCGATACCGGGAACCTTGTTGGCGGTGTAACCCGAACCGCCAGCCGGATAGGCCAGGCCTGTGATGTTGGTGATGACCGTCGGACCACCGACTGAACCAACAGGCTTGGACCAATCATTGGTGTTCGCCGTCAGTGTATTGTTGGTATACCAGTAGCTGTAGGTCGTGTTGTCGAACTTGATGCCCGGCCCGAACTCACCGATCTCCTTGATGTATTCGAAATCGGTCTTCTTCTTGGTGAAGTTGTAGTTTTTGTAGCAAGAAAATCTCGGGTCATCGCAGAGCGCAAAATTAATGGCGCCGAACTTTTCGATTTCAGCCACGGTCCCGTTGCTGATGTCCGACTGATAGTACTGGTCGTTATTGTGTGTATAGAGGCCGATCACCGTCAGATTTTCGGAGATTGGCACCTCAAATTTCAGATACTCGTTGGATCCATTGGACGGGCTGTTGGTCAGATAGCCGTCGGTTTCATAACGCTGATAGTTGGCCAGGAAATTGGCACCGTGCAGGCTCTCGATGGGACCGGTGAAGGCGGTGGTCACCGATTGCCTGGTACCCCAGCTACCTACCGTCAGCTTCTGGCGCAGACCGAGGTGGTCTTCCAAGGGAAGCGAGAACAGATTGACCGAACCACCGAAGCTGGCCTGACCGATATCGGTCGCCTGACCCGGACCACGGTCAATGATCACGCCGCCTATGGTGGAGTTGGGGAAGAAGGAATTGGCGTGGTGAGACGGGCCGTTGGTGTCGCCCCAGGGGATGCCGTCATAGGTGATGTTGAACTGACCGTCGGAAACGCCGCGCATGGACAGCTTGGCACCGTCAGTCGCCCCCGGGCCATTGGGATTGCCGGCGCTGATCATCGAGGGCGCGAGGCTGCTCGTGGTCGTGTAGTCGCCAACCGTAGGCGTGTTCTGCTCGATGAAGGCCCGGTCGATGACGGCCTGGGGTTCGACCGCCGCCAGTGAGGACTTGATCGGCGCGACATTCGCGGCCTGGTTCTTCGGCGCGACGATCAGCACTTCGGCGACGTCGGTCTCCTGAACGCTGGTGCGGGGCCCGGCATCGGCGTCCGCAGCGTGAGCAGCTGGCGCGATCAGGGCAAGCCCTGCGGCAAACATGAGCACCGAAACGGAGGCGGCATTGAGCGCGCGCTCCCTGCGATAGTTCGACTTCATAGCAATTCCCCTCGGAAGGGGCGTCCAGACCCGGTCGACGACCCCTCCCAAGTTTCGGGGCGTGGACGATCGGTTGGCCGTCACATGACGACCAGACGCCCCGCTTGGCGCAAGACGAGGTCTTCCAACAGCGGCGATCGTCAGGCTCAAATGAAGAAAAGATGTCAGTTGAAAGGCGGATTCACGACGGACTATTAGGATGTTGAAAATGTTCGCTAAAGACTTCGCGCGACCATCGTAAAGAGGCCTGTGAACAACATTGAGTCTTCTCAATGTTGGAGGTTTGCCCCTGAATTCAATTCAGCGGTGTATTTCAAGGCCCGGTGCGTCGGGTCCATTTCGTCAAGAAATGCTTGCCCGAGGCGTCCAGGAACCAGGGGCGCGCCTGCGGATAGTCCGTTCTGAAACGGCCTGCACTGTTCATCGAAATCCGCCCCCCTCACCTGACCGCGCCCTTCGCGCAGGGGAAACTTGACAGGCTGGTCATGGGACGGAAACGGGCTGAATGCAGAGTCCCTCAAAGCTGAAGAGGTGCAAGTGACAGGGTTGCCCGCAGCCTGGGCAGTTGCCGACCCTGTCACGGAATATTCTGTTACCTTGTAGGGCGGGGCATCGTAGGAAGTCCGCAAGCTGCTATCGGGCGGCAAAGAAGACACTCAGTCTGCAGGACACCGAAGTGCGACCCTATGATTTCTCCGAGGCGGCCAGGGGACGGCTGCCCGATGCCACCCGTACAATTTTTTTGAATGGCGACAGTATTGAAGCCAAAAGATCTGAAATTCTTGAATATTTCTGCCAGACCTTCGATCTTTCCGAGAGCCTTTACGAATGTATCGCCGATGAGCGTGGCTGGTTCACAAAGGCCATAGCCCTCCGCCATCCCCTGATCTTCTACTACGGGCACACAGCGGCCTTCTTCATCAACAAACTGCTTGCAGACGGCCAGATCAACGAGCGAGTGGATGCCCGGATCGAGGCTCAGGTCGCGATCGGCGTTGATGAAATGAGCTGGGATGACCTCGATGAGGCCAATTATGACTGGCCCACGGTCGCCGCGCTCAAGGCCTATCGCGCCCGGGTGAGGGAGACGGTCATCGAGACCATCTCCACCATGCCCCTGACCCTCCCGATCAGCTGGAACAGCCCTGCATGGATCATTCTGATGGGGATCGAGCACGAGCGGATCCACCTGGAAACCTCCAGTGTTCTGATCCGCCAGCTGCCTATCGACTGGGTCCAGCCCCAGGCCCATTGGCCAGAATGCAAAGAAGCACGCCACGACCGCAGCACCGCGCCCGTCAATCGCCTGGTGCCCATCCCGGGCCAGGCAGTCCAGCTCGGCAAGCGCGACCACACCTATGGCTGGGACAACGAATACGGCCAGCAGCGCGTTTCACTGGAGGCTTTTGAAGCCGCCAGCATGCTGGTGAGCAATGCCGAGTTCTTCGCCTTCGTCGCCGATGGCGGCTATGGCGAGCCCGACTGGTGGACCGGAGAGGGCTGGGCCTGGCGGAACTTTGCAAAGGCCGCCCAGCCCACCTTCTGGGTGGGGCAACCGGATGATCCCGACCACCTGCGTCTGCGTCTGATGACCCGCGAAACGCCAATGGCCTGGGACTGGCCGGTGGACGTCAATGCCCACGAAGCCGCCGCCTTCTGCCGCTGGAAAGCCGCCCGGACTGGCCTGTCGATCCAGCTGCCCTGCGAGGCCGAATGGGCCGTGCTGCGCGCCATGGTGCCGGGAGATCAGCCGGACTGGCACCCGGCCCCCGGTAATATCAATCTTGAACATGGTGCCAGCGCCTGCCCCGTGGACCGGTTCCAGCAGGCCCCCGGTCTCTATGACATTGTCGGAAATGCCTGGCAGTGGACCAGCACCCCGACCTCAGGTTACGACGGCTTCCGCGTCCATCCGCGTTATGACGACTTCTCGACCCCGACCTTCGATGGCAAGCACGACCTGATCAAGGGCGGGAGCTGGATCTCCACCGGCAACCTGGCCCTGGCCTCGGCCCGCTATGCCTTCCGCCGTCACTTCTTCCAGCATGCCGGCTTCCGATATGTCGTTTCCACTTACAAAGGTCCCCCCTTGGAAAACCCCTACGAAACCGACGAACAGGTTTGCCAGTATCTGGATTTCCACTACGGCCAGACCTATTTCGGCGTTCCCAACTTCTCCAAGGCCCTGGCCGAGGCGGCCATTGAACTGTGCCCCGAGGGCGGTCGCGCCCTGGACCTGGGCTGCGCCGTGGGTCGCGCCAGTCTCGAACTGGGTCGCCACTTCTCAAGCGTCGACGGTGTCGATTTTTCAGCCCGTTTCATCGACGCTGCCGGACAGCTGATCGCCCAGGGGACCTATCGTTATACGGTCCCCGTCGAGGGCGACCTGGTGGACTATTGCGAGACCTCGCTTGCCGCCCTCGGGCTCGAGGCCGAGCATATGGCCCGGGTGCATTTCAGCCAGGGCGATGCCCAGAACCTGCAGCCCAAATATACAGACTATGACCTTGTCCTGGCCGCCAACCTGATCGACCGGTTGCAGGAGCCGACCCGCTTCCTCGACGAGATCGGAAACCGGATCAAGCCGGGTGGCCTGCTGATCCTGACCTCGCCCTATACCTGGCTGGAGACCTTTACGCCCAAGGCCAATTGGCTCGGCGGGTTCCGGGAGAATGGCGAGGCGGTCACGACCTATCGTGCCTTGCAGCTGCGGCTGGCCGAGCAGTTCGAGGAGGTCGCAAGCCCAAGGGATGTGCCCTTCGTGATCCGGGAAACCGCCCGCAAGCACCAGCACACTGTGGCCCAGATGACCGTCTGGCGCCGTCGCGCGACCTAGAGAGGTCTCCGTCCCGACGGCATGGCCTGTCGGGACGGACCAGGCCCTAGACCTTCTGTTTCACCGGCGCGGTTTCGCGGATCAGAAGCATGGCGCAGACACCGACCGCCATGGCCGCGGTGATGTAGAAGGCTGGCGCAAGGGGATTGCCGGACAGCTCGATCAGCCCCTTGGAGACGAACTGGGTCGTCCCCCCAAAGACCGACATGGCGATGGCGTAAAGGGTTCCCAGCACCCCGGACCGGACTGCCGTGGGCAGGCTCTCGGTCACGGAGATCAGGGCAGGCCCGCTGATCAGGGCGCTCAAAATGCCCAGAGTGGCGGTCACGGCGAAAATCACTGGCGGAACAGGGAACCGGTTGAGGATCGCAAAGGCCGGGATGATCACGAGAACAACCGCGACAGAGGCAGCGATCATGATCGGCTTGCGGCCCACCCGGTCCGTCATCATGCCGCAGACAATGTCCGTCACCACCATGACAGCGCCCAGCAGGATGGTCGTACCGAAGGCCAGCTTCACCGACAGGCCCAGGGTGTCCTGGGCATAGGTGTTGATATATTCGATGCCGTAATAGGCGATGGTTGAGGCCCCAAGCATCAGAATGCCCAGGACAAAGAGCCTGGCGATGTCGCGATTGCCCTTGATGGACACCTTCTGCTGGTCGTGACGGACCAGGGTTTCGGGCAGGTTCTTGCGGATGATCAGCCCGATGGGGACGATGGCGGCCCCGAGCAGGAAGGCCACGCGCCAGCCCCAGGCATCCAGAACCTCAGGGGTCATCACGATGGTCAGCATGAAGCCGACGATCCCGGCCATCAGGACAGCGAAATCCTGGGTCGCCATCTGCAGGCCAACATAGAGCCCGCGGCGATGCGGCGGTGCGGCCTCGATGAGGAAGGAGGTCGAGGGTCCGACCTCTCCCCCCAGGGCAAAGCCCTGCAGCAGACGGAAGAAGACCAGAAGCACAGGGGCGAAGATGCCGATCTGTGCATAGCCCGGGGTCAGGGCGAGGCCGAGAATGGCAATGCCCATCAGGCTGAAGCTCCACATCATGGCGGGCTTTCGGCCTGCCCGATCGCCATAGGCCCCCAGGATCAGTCCGCCGAGCGGCCGGGTCGCAAAGCCAACCCCAAAGGTGGCCAGGGTCCAGAGCAGTCCGTGGGAGGTCTCGCTGGCGGGAAAGAAGGTGTGGCTGATCTGGATGGAAAACAGACCAAAGGACAGGAAGTCGTAGAACTCCAGGGCATTGCCGATGGCCACGCCCCCGACCTTTGACAGGGGCAGATAGGCGGGAGCCGCGGCCTCCGGATTTTCAGAATCTGCAGCGGTCGTGGTCATGGCCTAGGCTCCTTGTGCGGCTCTGATTTCATATCCAGAGCGCCTTGGAAAGCTCGCCTTGATCGCCCGGGCAGATATCGGTCCCGGGCGGCTACTGCACCGCAACAGCCAGCCCTGCTCCGCCACGCGGGTCGTGGGCACCGAACAGGGTTGCACCTGCAAGGGGCGGTGCGCTGACCGAGAGTGCATTTCCGGTGCTGCGCTTCACAGGCGCGATGCGGGGCGACCCGACGGTGATCCCCTCGGCAATGCCCCACTGACCTTGATCCGAGAACCTGTAGCCCCGGGCCTCAAGCAGCCGACGGGTATCGGCCGACAGGGCATAGGGTTCCAGATAGACCGTGTCGGGCAGCCACTGATGATGGATGCGCGGGGCATCAATGGCCTCCTGGATATCCATGCCATGGTCCACGGCATTGATGATGGCCTGAAGGGTGATGGTGATGATCCGTGAACCACCCGGACTGCCGATCACCATGGCCACCTTGCCGTCCTTGGTGAGGATGGTGGGGCTCATGGAGCTGAGCGGCGTCTTGCCCGGCGCTATGGCATTGTTACTCCCCTCGACCAGGCCATACATGTTCGGATTGCCAGGCTTGGCTGTGAAGTCGTCCATCTCGTTATTGACGACGATACCGGTGCCGGCAGCGACCCGATGGGCTCCGAACCAGTCATTGAGGGTATAGGTCACTGACACCGCGTTCCCGGCACCGTCCACCACATCATACTGGGTGGTGTTGGTGCCCTCGCGCACCGTTGCGGCCGGCCCGAGCTCCGTGGACGGGGTCGGGCGTTCCGGGTCGATCCCGGCCCTCAGCTTTGCAGCATAGGCAGGGTCAAGCAGCTCGGTCAGGGGATTGGCCACAAAATCCGGATCGCCCAGACGATTGTTGCGGTCCACATAGGTCCGCCTCAGGGCCTCCACCAGATAGTGGATCTCCTGGGCCGAGTGGAAACCCGCCGCCGAAAGGTCATAGCCGGACAGGATATTGAGGGTCTGGCAGATCGCCACACCTCCCGAGCTGGGCGGCGGGGCCGAGATCACGTGGAATCCGCGATAGTCGCACTCCACCGGCTTCAGTTCCCGAACGCTGTAGCGGGCGAAGTCCTCCGCGGTCAGGATCCCTCCCCCCAGGGTCGAGGCCTGGACGATCGCCGCGCCAATCGGGCCCTTGTAGAAGGCGTCCGGCCCCTTTGAAGATATCAGGGAAAGGGTTCGCGCGAGATCAGCCTGGACCAGACGGTCCCCCTTGGTCAGAGCCCGGCCCTCTGGCGCGAAGATGGCGCGGGCGGCGGGGTCCTTGGCCAGGGCCTGGGTCTCGCCGGCAAAGACCCCGGCATCGCCCTGACCTAGAACGAAGCCCTTGCGGGCCAGACGGATCGAGGGAGCCATGAGGGCCTTGCGCGAGAGGGTCCCGTAACGCAGGCGCGCGGTCTCAAGACCGAGCACGGTTCCGGGGACGGCGACCGCCTTCCAGCTGTCCGTCGACAGCCCCGGGATCACGCGACCCTCCGCGTCCTGGAACAGGCCTGCCGTCGCCGCCAAGGGAGCTTTTTCGCGGAAATCGAGGAAGGTGGTCCGGCCATCCGCCAGACGCAGGGTCATGAACCCGCCCCCGCCTATATTGCCTGCCTGGGGATAGACCACCGCCAGAGCATAGCCCACAGCCACAGCCGCATCGACGGCATTGCCACCCTTGCGCAGGACCTCGGCCCCGATCGCGGAGGCCAGATGATGGGCGCTGACCACCATGCCACCGGACCCTGCCACCGGCTCGGGCGATGCGGCATGGACGGTGGTGGTGGCGAGGGAGAGCAGGGCTGCCAGGGCAAACCTCGCGAGCCGCTGCAAGGGTCGCTGGGAAATGGTCGGAGGGGTCAGGGAATCGTGCATTTGGCCAGTCTAGTCGGTGAAAGCTTGGCTGTGTCGACGCCACAGGCTGCCAAACAGCCCGAGATCGGGAGATTGCCTGAAAATTGCCGACGGGGATGCACCGACTCACCCGACGAGAGGCAGGCGCGGGCTCTATGGAGGGGTTATCGGTCTGGCTCCCCCACAAGGCTGGCGAGGATTTCGGCCACCAGAATATCCGGTGCCGACCAAGGATAGCCAGAGATCGTCACATGGCAGTGGGCGATCCCGGCGAGGCCGCAGAGAAGGGCCTCGGTCCGGCGTTTCAGGACCGGCTCGGACGGATGCCCCAGGACCTCGCTGACCAAGCCATTGAAGAGCTGATGTCGTTCGACGGCACCGGACGAGGTGAGAAAGGCACTGACCTCGGACTGGCTTACCCCCTCGGTCATGAAGACCAGACGGTAGAGCTCCGGATGACGGACCCAGAAGTCTACATAGTGATTGGCGACCGCGCCCAGGCGAAGGGCGGGATCCTCGATCTCGCGGGCGAGCCTGGTCAGGTCTGCAAACAGGTCGCCATAAACCCCTTCCCACAGATGGCTGAGGATATCGGCCTTGCTGTCGAAATAGGCATAGAGGGTCATGGGCGTACAGCCGACCTCCCTGGCCAGACGCCGCATGGACACCGAGGCATAGCCTTCATCACGAAACAGCAGGGCAGCTGCCTGGGCCACCTTTTCCCGCATCAGGCGGATGTCTTCGAGGCTGCGGGTCGGCCGGCCTCTGCGCGTGCTCACAGCTCCACACTCCATGGCTGCCGCCTTGACAAGGACGGGTGATTATTATTTATTACGCGTTATAAATTAAATGGCGGCCGAGGGGAACCCCCGACCATTGCCACCCTATCCACCCGTCAGTCGCCTTGCTGCAACCTGGCGCCGGCAGAATCTGGAGCTGTCCATGCGCCTACCCCTGAGCCTCAATGAGGGTGCCTTCCGGGCTGTCATCTTCACCATCGGACTGGTGGTGGTTTGGACCGGCCTGAACGTGGGTCTGGGGGGCATAGCGACCCTTGGCCTTCAGGGATCGACCGACTTTGTCATGGCGACCGACCCCGTCGCCTATGCGGCCCACGACAGCCATGTGCGGTTTCTGGGCGGGGTTTGGCTGGGGGTAGGGTTCATCTATCTTGCCGGGGCCCTGAAGCTGCGCGCCCTGAAGGTCGCCATTCAGGTCGCCCTGGCCCTGACCATCCTCGGCGGACTGGCCCGGTTCAGCGCCATGCGGCCGGATGTCCTGTTCGGGCCGGACATATTGGGATCCTTCCTTGCCGAGGTCGTCCTCATGCCTCTCCTGCTCCTCTGGAGCACGCGGGTTGGGCGCTAACCCGATCACCAGCACTTGAGGCCCGGCTGAGTAGTTTCCGACGCTCGAAACCGCATGCCGGGATCGGCAATCTTGTGACGGCGACAGGGGCACCCGCCCGACAGTCCCGAGCCCAAGGTGCCATCCATGAACGCCGTCACCCAGATTTCGATGATGAAGGCCCTTGTCTATCAGGGCCCGGGCAAGATCGCGTTTGAGGACCACCCCAAGCCCCAGATCATCGATCCGACTGACGCCATCATCCGGATGACCAAGACCACCATCTGCGGCACGGACCTGCACATCCTCAAGGGCGACCTGCCCAGCTGTGAGCCGGGCCGCATCCTCGGCCACGAAGGCGTCGGGATCATCGAGACCGTCGGGCCTGCCGTCACGGCCTTCAAGGCCGGAGACCGGGTGCTGATCTCCTGTGTCAGCGCCTGTGGCAGATGCGAGTTCTGCCGCAAGGGCATGTTCTCCCACTGCACCACCGGGGGCTGGATCCTGGGCAATACCATCGACGGCACCCAGGCCGAGTTTGTCCGCACCCCCCATGCCGATTCCAGCCTCTACCCCATCCCCGAGGGGGCCGACGAAGAGGCCCTGGTGATGCTCAGCGACATCCTGCCCACCGGGTTCGAGTGCGGGGTGCTCAATGGCAAGGTCCAGCCCGGAGCCAGTCTGGCCATTGTCGGTGCGGGGCCCATCGGCCTGGCCGCCCTTCTGACCGCCCAGTTCTATTCCCCCGGCGAGATCATCATGATCGATCTGGACGACAACCGCCTGGAGGTCGCCCTGCGCTTTGGCGCGACCCAGACCATCAACAGCGCGGACGGCAAGGCCGTCGAGGCCCTGATGAAGCTGACGGACAACCGCGGGGTGGACACAGCCATCGAGGCGGTCGGCGTGCCGGCGACCTTCGAGCTGTGCGAACAGATCGTGGCTGCTGGCGGCGTTATCGCAAACATCGGGGTCCACGGGGTGCCCGTAGCCCTTCACCTGGAAAAGCTTTGGGACCGCAATATCAGCATCACCACCCGCCTGGTGGATACGGCCAGCACGCCCATGCTGCTCAAGGTCCTGAAGGCCAATCGGATCGACCCCAAGCAGCTGATCACCCACCGCTTCAAGCTGGCGGATATTCTTCAGGCCTACGAAACCTTCGGCAATGCCGCCAAGACCAAGGCCTTGAAGGTGATCATCGAGGCCTGATGGCGCCGGGTATCTACCGCCTCAGAGCCGCCTTTTGGGGCAGGCTGTTCCAGAAGCCGAGTGCCTCTGTCTCATAGGCCTCGAAGTCGCGCTCCAGACGCCACTGCTCGCGGGCCTTGGCGCTGCGGGCGAGAAGGTCAGAGCAGGCCTGCGAAGGCTCGCGATCTGGGCGGTCGCAGGGGGCGGTCATCCTGGTGCCGTCTGCACTCATCAGGCTGTCGCCTTCGAGGAAGGCATAGATCAGGCTGTTGCGGGCCATCTGCTTGAGCTCGCCATAGCTCAGCCCCTGGTCCGTGACTGCCTGCATGTATTCCTCGGTCAGACTGCTGCGGGCCACACCGGCATCATCGGTTGACAGCACCACAGGGACGCCGGCGGCCATATAGAGCCGCAAGGGGTGATCACGGCCCTTGATCCCTAGGATGATGTCATTGCTCGACAGATTGACCTCAACCGCAATGCGGTCCCGGGCCATGCGCCCAAGAGTGGTCATGGCCTCGGCCTCGGAGGCGATGTCGACGCCGTGACCGATCCGCCGGGCGCCGGCCACGGTCACCGCCTCGGCTATATGGCTGGCGAGGTCCCTCGGCGGGACGAGCCCCGGGGCGAGTTCGCCGGCGTGCAGGCTCAAGGGGACCTTGGGATAGTGGCTTCTGAAAAAGGCCATGAGCCGCATATGCAGGCTGTAGTCCCGCAGGGCGATGGGGCCATCCTCGGGGGCCAGGATATTGACCCCGACATAGCGGGGATCAGCCTGGACCAGGGCAAAGGCAAAGGCCATCTGGTTGAAGATCGCCTCGGGGGAGGCCTCCCGGCCCACGGCGGAGATATAGCGGACCGTGACGCCGCAGCCCGGCCTTGGCACCTTGGTGGCGCACAGATTGGCCTGGGCTGCCCCCGCCTCCCGGGTGTTGATCTCGGTGGTGGCCAGGGGCAAGAGCTCGGCGATCCTAGGTCGGATCAGGGCCAGGCGCTGGTCGAGGGTCGCCTCGTCCCACGGCAGGTCCAGGGTCATGGACCTGAGCGCGCGCCCGACCGACCCGCCGGCCATTAGCTCAAGATAGTTGTTATGGGACAGGGCGGCCTGCTCCATGGCCACGGCCAGGACCTCGCCATCCTTGCCCTGACTGCCCCAGGAAAAGCGGCCAAAGGCATCAAAGAACAAATCATGCCCCGAAACCTCCGGATCGCCGACCCCCTGCCTGAACCCGCGGGTGGAAAGCCCCGTAATGGCCTTGTTGTAGAGTCCGGGATCGCGCACCTCCAGGCCCGCCACCGGAACAGACCCGGGTTCCTGACAGGGCGGGGCGATCAGCTTGATGGGGTCAATATTCAGGCAGCCGCCCTTCTGGGCAGACCATTTCAGGAAATCCTCGGCATAGATGCCACCGCCCATATGGTGGTGCAGATCCCCGCCCTTCGGCATTTTCTGGATCAGCAGCCTTAGAGCCGCAGGTGAGGCACTGGCCTCGACAAAGACCTTGTCGAGCTTTTCCGCCGCCAGGCCAGCCTGCCCGCCCAGGTTGCAGGCGAGCCCTAGCAGGACAGGCAGAACGATCCGAAGGGGACGGGATCTGGGCATGGGGACGGTCCGCATTGGTAGTTGACGCGGAATTTCCCCCGCCAGGTGCGTCAAAGACTGACGTCAATCGAGGTCTCTGTCACTCTGACATTGTCTGGGCGACACATGACGAAAGCCTGCGCGGAGCCTGCCGCAGGTTTGGTCAGCCACGGCCCTCATCCGAGCGGATTCAGGCCTGGGAGTTGTCCAGACATCCCTGCGCCATCGTCATTTCTTCACAAATCTGAATTCGAACCGAAGCCGTTTCGCCACCGAACCGATATGCCCCGGCCTCATTGATGCCCCTCCATTTTTGCAGGGGGCCAAAGTGCGTCTTTCCAGATATTTCGCCACGACCAGTCTTGTGGTGCTCGCGCTCGCGGGTGCCCAACGTGCCAATGCGGCAGAAGCTGCCGCAGCCGCAGCTGCGCCGGGCGTCGAACTCGAAGAAGTTCTCGTCACCGCCCAGAAGCGCAGTGAAAACCTGCAGGACACGCCGATCTCCATCTCCGTGATGGGCGACCAGGCCGTTGAAAACCGCCACGTCTATTCGCTGGTGGATCTCGGCGACGGTGCCATCCCGTCCCTGAAGGTTGCCCCCTTCTTCTCGCGCCCCGGCGCGCTGATCATGAACATCCGTGGCATCGGCGTCCTCGGGGACTCCAACCAGCCAGGCCGCGACCAGGGCGTTGGCGTCTATGTTGACGGCGTCTATATGGCCCGCCCGCAGGGCCTGGGCGTCGCCATGTATGACGTCGACAGCATCGAAGTCCTGAAGGGTCCTCAAGGCACCCTGTTCGGCCGCAACACCGAAGGCGGCGCTGTCCAGATCACCACCAAGAAGCCTACCGGTGAGTTCGGCCTTCTGGCCAAGGCCGGCTTCTCGAGCTTCAGCGGCTACACCGGTGAAATGCACCTGGACCTGCCGGAATACGCCAACTTCTCCGTCAAGGTTGACGGCGTCCTGACTGGCCGTCACGGCTGGGTCCACAACCCCCTGCCCCAGGCCGAAGACTTCGGCGGCTATACCAAGCGCGCTGGCAAGGTCCGGGTGCTCTGGCAGCCGAGCGACAACTTCTCCGCCGACTATGCCTATGACACCGCCTATGACGCGACCACCACGCTCTATCAGCAGTTCGTCGGCCCGACGCCCCTGACCACCCTGGCCCCTGCCCTCGGCAACACCGCCAGCACGAGCCGGATCGAAACCGCGACCTACGGCGTGCCGGAGCAGGAAAGCGTCGGCAATACCTGGGGTCATCGTCTGACCGCCGAATGGCAGCTGTCTGACAACCTCACCATCAAGTCGATCACCGCCTATCGTGACCTGAAGCAGGACCAGTGGGACAACGGCTCCACCGCCCTGTCCACCGGTGCCTTCAAGTCGTCCCCGACCATGACGACCTTCGTCGGGCGTGACTTCGGCCGCTACAGCCTGGCCCTCTTCACCCAGGATCAGGTCAGCCAGGAATTCCAGATCATCGGTGATGCCGAGCGCCTCAAGTGGGTGGCAGGCGCGATGTATTTCAAGGAAAACGTGAAAGACAACGCTCGCGCCTTCGCCACCAACACCTTCACGGATGTTGCCGGCGTCGCCAACCTGCCGCGCAGCATCGACTATCTTGCCCAGCGCATCGACCGCTCTTCGGAAGTTGAATCCAAGAGCATGGGCGTCTTCGCCCAGGCCACCTACAACCCGCCCATCCTCAACGACGCCCTGCACCTCACCGCTGGCGGCCGCTGGACGAAGGACGAGAAGGTCGGCCGCATGCTGATCATCAACGACGTGAAGTTCCCGGTCGGATCTCAGGGCCAGATCTTCTTCGCAGGCACCACCCCCATCGTCTCGCCCAACCCGATGGACGCTTCATGGGACAGCTTCGATCCCATCGTGAACGTCGGCTATGACGTCTCGGAAGACTTCCTGGTCTATGCGAAGTATTCCACGGGTTCGCGCTCGGGCGGTTCCAACTCCCGCGCCCTGACCTACAAGCCCTTCGATCCGGAAACCGTCCACATGATGGAAGTCGGCGCCAAGATCGAATTCTTCGATCGCCGCGCCCGCCTGAACGTGGCTGCCTATGACGGCACCTACAAGGACATCCAGCTCGACTTCAGCGCCCCCTATCTGCAGACCAACCCGGCCACGGGTGCCATCATCCCGACCAACCGCACCACCACGGAAACCGTGAATGCGCCGGGCGAAGGCAAGCTGAAGGGCTTTGAAGCCGACTTCACCTTTGCCGCCACCGAGAACCTGACCCTGTCGGCCAACTATGCCTACAACCAGGTCGACATCCCGGCGACGAGGAACCCCTTCCCGCAGATCGACGGCACTTTCATCACCGTGCCGATCCCGATCTATCAGGTCTATACCCCTGAGAACTCGGCCAGCTTCGAGATCGATTATGAGCGTCCCTTCCTCGGGGCCACCATGACCGCCCACCTCGACGCCAATTACGGCGATGGCTTCTATACGAGCTTCACCGACTTCGCCTACAACCCGCTCACCCGCGACGTTCTCCTGAAGAACACCAAGGGTGACAGCTCCTTCATCGTCAACGGCCGCATCGCCCTGGGCGACATCCCGGCTGGTGACGGCACGGCACAGATCTCGATCTGGTCGCGTAACCTGCTGAATGAAGAGCACCTCTTCTACAAGGGCACTGCCGACCCCCGCACCGGCTACGGCGGCTTCTTCAACGAGCCCCGCACCATCGGTATGGAAATCAGTGTGAAGATGTAAGCAGCCTCGCGGCCGCTGACGATCTGCAGGCCCCGCCAATCCGGCGGGGCCTGTTTCGTTTTCAGGAGATCCGCTGGGGCTCGCCGTCAGGCGATATCCATCACCACGGCGGCGTGGTCGCTTGGAAAAAGCCCGGTTTCATCCGGCCGGTTCAGGGCCAGGAACTTTCCCAGGATCCGTCTACGGCCAGCTGGATCGATGAGGACCAGGTGATCGATCGCCTCGTCCCGTCGCTCCGAACCCTTTCCTCCAGGCAGGAGGGTGTCGCCCAGGTCGGCATTGTGCACACCGCGGGCCGCCAAGGGTGCAAGCTCCGGATCGGTGATCCGGGCATTGAGATCTCCAGCGACAAGCAGAGGACCGTCCCAGTCCGCTTCTGCCCAGGCCAGGGCCTGGGCCAGTTGCTCGGCGCGCAGATGACGGCCAAGCTCTCCGCCGAGGTGACAGAGGTGCAGGTTGAGGATCCTCAGGCCACCCTCGATCTCCAGATCCGCCAGGGCCGCGATCCGCTCGCCATCCCGGGGATCCGTGACCAGGTCCAGCGTCTGGGTGCGAACCTCCAGGCGCGTTAGGATGGCCAGCCCCGAGGTGCTGACCACTGATTGACCGAGGTGGGTTCGCGGCTTCTGTCTGGCCGGGAAACGGACGGCCGTTCCCCCCAGCTTGTCTTCCAGAAACCCCGCCGTATCCGACCCCTGGCCGGAAAAGACCTCCTGAAAGAGGCACAGATCCGGTCCAAGGCCGGACAGCTGAGCGGCCATCAAGCCCAGACGGCGTTCATAGTCGCCGTCGTTCTTCCAGGTATTGAGGGTGACGATCCGCACGCCGTCACCCTATCCAGACCGACCTTGGGGTGGAAGACCTCTCCCCGGCCAAAGGGCTCAGTCGGCGGTCAGGGGCACCCGGGCGGTCGCTGCCTCGCCACCGGCGGCCATCCGGTCCAGACGGGCGTGAATCAGCTCGTCGGCCTGTTTCATGATGTCACGCACCACCTCGGCGCAGGTCGGGATGGAGTGGATCAGGCCCTGGCTCTGGCCCACGGTCCAGATGCCGCCGTCCAGGTCGCCGGCCTTCATCACATTGGTCCGGCCACGCACACCGGCCACCAGGTCGCGGACATCCTCGATGGTCTTGGTGGTGTCCTGCTGGATTCGCAGGACCTCTTCGGAAATGGCGTTGCGCGCCACCCGGGAGGTGTTGCGCAGGGTGCGGTTGATCATCAGGGTGTCGCGCTCGTTATTGTCGACAATGCCCTGCTTCACATTGGGATGGATGGCGCATTCCTGGGTGGCCATGAAGCGGGTGCCCATATTGACCCCCTCAGCGCCAAGGGCGAGGGCGGCCACCAGACTACGACCGTCGGCCATGCCGCCCGAGGCGATGACCGGAATGCTCACCTGATCGACCGTGGCGGGCAGGAGGACGGCGATGCCGACATCGTCCTCGCCAGGGTGGCCGGCGCATTCAAAGCCATCGATGCTGATGACATCGACGCCCAGACGCTCAGCCGTCACCGCATGGCG
>CAIYZB010000432.1 GCA_903930545.1 uncultured Alphaproteobacteria bacterium | reverse complement strand
GGCCCTGGATCCTGCCAAAGGCGATGGCCATGGAGTCCTGCTCGCCAGTGGCCTTGCGGGCCGCCTTCAGGCGATCGGGATAGGGCTTGTCGTCGGGGACTTTCAGAGGGTCATCGGCCACCGTGGGGGACTCGATGCGTTCATAGACCCCATCATCAAAGGTGATCTTGAGCCGCTGCTGGACCCCGATCCGCATATGATGGCCGGACGGGGTCACCCAGAGGGCGGCCTCCAGATCCGGGCGATAGATCATCTCGCCGGTGTCGGGGCACTTGACCCAGAGATTGTCCGGAGCTTCGCGCTTGGCCACCAGATTGCGCACACCGGGCGCAATCTTTGCGAGCCAGCCACCCCTTTGACCAGTGGCCTGAGCGCGGCCGGGTTTGTCGTTTCTCTGTTCAGCCATCGCCATGGTTCAAACCGTCAGGCCGAGTCGCGTGCGGAACGCACAGCCTTAGCCAAGGATTCCACTTTGGAAAGGACCCTTGCAGTCACAGAATCGTTGGTTGCCAGGGCGTCAGCGACCTCATCAACGAGGGCAGAGCCCACAACGACCCCGTCCGCGACCCGGGCAACCGCCGCAGCGCGCTCAGGCGTCTTGATCCCAAAGCCCACGGCGACGGGCAGACCGCTGGCGGCCCGGACCCGTTCCACATTGGGTGCCACTGTGGCGGCATCGGCTTCCTTGACCCCGGTCACGCCAGCGACGGAGACATAATAGGCAAAGCCGGAGGTGCGCTTCTGGATGATCTTCAGACGGGCGTCATCACTGGTGGGAGTCGAAAGCAGAAGCAGGGACATCTGCTCGCGATCCAGGGCATCGGCCAGGGGATCAGCTTCTTCCGGCGGGATATCCACCACGATCAGGCCATCGGCCCCGGCGGCAGCGGCATCCCGGGCAAAGGCATCAAAGCCCCGGTTCACCAGGGGATTGGCATAGCCCATCAGGATGATCGGCGTGGTCTGATCGCTTTCGCGGAACTCGGCCACCATCTGCAGGGTGCGGGTGAGCGTCATGCCCTTGTCCAGGGCCCGCAGGGCGGCGCGCTGGATGGGCGGGCCCTCAGCCATGGGATCGGAAAAGGGAAAGCCCACCTCGATCAGGTCGGCCCCGGCACCGGGCAGACCCTTCAGGATCTCAAGCCCGGTCTCATAGTCCGGGTCACCGGCCATGATGTAGGACACAAAAGCCGCCCGGCCTTCGGCCTTGAGGGCGGCAAAGCGTGCGTCGATACGGGCGCGGGTCAAATCGTCCGTCCAAGATAGGCGGCCACGGTGGAGACATCCTTGTCGCCCCGGCCAGACATATTCAGGATCACGATCCCGCCCTTGCCGACATCCTTCACGACCTCCGGCAGACGGGCGAGGGCGTGGGCGGTCTCGATGGCGGGCAAGATGCCTTCCAGCTCGGCGCAGAGCTTCACGGCTTCGAGGGCGTCGGTGTCGGTGGCGGTCAGATAGGTGGCGCGACCCACATCATTCAGCCAGGAGTGCTCGGGACCAATGCCGGGATAGTCAAGACCGGCGGAAATCGAGTGGGCCTCGGTGATCTGGCCGTCGGCATCCTGAAGCAGATAGGTCATGTTGCCATGCAGAACGCCGGGACGGCCGCCATTGATCGCCGCCGCATGACGCCCCGAGTCCATGCCGTCACCGGCAGCCTCGACGCCATAGAGGCGCACGCTCTCGTCATTCAGGAAGGGGTGGAAGATGCCGATGGCATTGGAGCCACCGCCCACACAGGCCATGACCGCGTCGGGCAGGCGGCCTTCGACCTCAAGGATCTGCTGGCGGGCTTCCTTGCCCATCACCGACTGGAAGTCCCGGACCATCTCCGGATAGGGGTGCATGCCGGCCGCCGTGCCGATCATATAATAGGTGTCGTGAACATTGGTGACCCAGTCGCGCAGGGCCTCGTTCATGGCGTCCTTCAGGGTCGCAGAGCCCGAGGTCACGGCCTCGACCTGCGCGCCCAGCAGGTTCATGCGGAAGACATTGGGCTTCTGACGCTCGACATCCACCGCGCCCATATAGACCACGCAGGGCAGGCCGAAGCGGGCACAGACCGTGGCCGAGGCCACCCCGTGCTGACCGGCACCGGTCTCGGCGATGATCCGGGTCTTGCCCATGCGCCGAGCCAGAAGGATCTGGCCCATGCAGTTGTTGATCTTGTGGGAACCGGTGTGATTCAGCTCCTCGCGCTTCAGATAGATCTTGGCGCCGCCATAGTGGGCCGTCAGGCGCTCGGCGAAATAGAGGGGGCTGGGGCGACCGACATAGTGGGTCAGATACCCGTCCAGCTCGGCCTGGAAGGCCGGATCGGCCTGGGCAGCGCGATAGGCCGCCTCCAGCTCGTGGACCAGGGGCATGAGGGTCTCGGGGACATATCGGCCCCCATAGTCTCCGAACCGGCCACTGGCGTCGGGATAGGCGGCATAGTCGTTGGGTGTAACGGGAGCGTTCACAGGGGGGTGCTCGGAACTCAGACGCGACGGACGGCGTCCAGGAACGCCGATATCAAGGCCGCGTCCTTTAATCCCGGACCGCGCTCCACGCCAGAAGAAACGTCCACTAGGGGAGCGCCGGACTGGGCCACGGCCTCGGTGACCACCCAGGGGTCAAGACCGCCTGCCAGGAACCAGGGACGTTCGAACCTCAGACCCGCCATCAGGGTCCAGTCGAAACGGACCCCGTTGCCGCCGCGAAGGGGACTGTCGGGGGGCGGTCGGGCGTCAAACAGCAGGTGCTGGGCCACGCCGTCATAGGCCCGCGCCGCCTCGATATCGGCAGAGTCCGAAACGGACAAAGCCTTGATGGTGCCCACCCCTGTGCGAGCGGCAACAGCCTGGACCCGGGCCGGGGTTTCATGCCCATGAAGCTGGATCAGATCGGGGGCAAGTTCGGCCATGAGCCGGTCGATGAGGGCATCGTCCGGATCCACGGTCACCGCCACGATCTGGACATTGCGCGCCCGGGCGGGGGCCGCCAGCTGGAAGGCGTTGCGAGGGTCGATATTGCGCGGGCTGGGGCCAAAGATCATGAAGCCGATATGGCTGGCGCGGCCCTCAATGGCGGCACCAACCGTCTCGGGCGTCGTCAGACCGCAGATCTTGGCTGTGCAGGACATGGCCGCCAGATAGTGGGTCCTGCGGCCTTTGTCCAAGATTCACCCGGCGCGGTTGGCCTGGGCCTTCAGCAGATCGCGGATTTCGGTGAGCAGAACCTCATCGGCCGGCTGGGGCGGTGGGGCGGCCGGCACTTCATCTGTACGGCGGATGGTATTGACCAGCTTGACCAGGAGGAAGACGACCCAGGCCACGATGACGAACTGGATGATGGAATTCAGGAAGGCACCATATTGGATGGCCACCTGATCCGCGGCAGGGGTCGCTGGATTGTCGGGCTTCAGGACAAACTCGAACTTCGAGAAGTCCACCCCGCCCAGCAGCAGGCCGATGGGGGGCATGACCACCTGTTCGACCAGGCTCTTGGTGATGTTGTTGAAGGCGGCACCGATGATGACGCCGACGGCCAGGTCAACGACGTTGCCCCGGGCGATAAACTCGCGGAATTCAGAAAAAATGCTCATGGCAGCCCCCTTGTTGCGGGGCGAAGATCGGGCGTTTAGGAGGATCGGGTCAAGCGGCAGTATACCCGTTTCAGGGCCTATTCGTCGGCGTTGAGCCGCTCGCGCAGTTCCTTGCCGCTCTTGAAGAAAGGCACGTGCTTGGCGCGGACATCCACGGACTCACCCGTGCGGGGATTGCGTCCAGCGCGGGCATCGCGACTGCGGACCGACAGGGCACCAAAGCCACGAAGCTCCACCCGGCCACCGTCTTCCAGGGCCTGGATCATGCTCTCAAGGATGACACCAACCACCCGCTCGATGTCGCGCTGGGTGAGATGCGGGTTTTCTTCCGCAAGTTTGGCGATGAGTTCCGACTTGATCATGACAACGGCTCGGGGGGGAGGGTCTGACTGGCGCGGACCATGGTCGAGTCCCGGTGGATGTTCAAGCCGCAATCCTGCCCGATTTGTCAGAACGTGATCATTGATCACGAAAAAGACGGAACTGGTGGCCTTGGCGGCAATTCCGGAACGCTTTCAAGGCTTAGCCGGGTCCCAACGGAAAACGGCGGGCCAGTTTCCTGACCCGCCGTTCCAAAACCGGATCTGTCGCCCTGCCGAGGCAGGGCTTCAGGCCTTAGTCCTTGCCAGCCTTCTCGCGAAGGGCGGCACCCAGGATGTCGCCCAGCGAGGCACCGGAGTCCGACGAGCCGAACTGCTCGATGGCTTCCTTTTCCTCGGCCATTTCCAGCGACTTGATCGACAGCGAGACGCGGCGGGCAGCCTTGTCCACATTGATGATCTGGGCGTCGACGCGGTCACCCACGGCGAAACGCTCCGGACGCTGGTCCGCACGGTCGCGGGACAGGTCGGACTTGCGGATGAAGGCACTCATCGGAGCTTCTTCTTCCCCGAACTTCACCTCGATGCCGCCCGAGGTGACCTCGGTAACGGTGACGGTGACGGTCTGGTTCTTGCGATAGCCGTCGCCAGCCATGGGATCGCCCGCGAGCTGCTTGATGCCCAGGGAGATGCGTTCCTTTTCGACGTCGACGTCCAGAACGCGGGCCTTGACCATCTCGCCCTTGTGATAGCGCGTGATGGCTTCCTCGCCCGGAGCGGTCCAGTCCAGATCGGACAGGTGGACCATGCCGTCGATGTCGTTTTCCAGACCAATGAACAGGCCGAACTCGGTGGCGTTCTTGACTTCGCCTTCGACGGTCGAGCCGATCGGATGGGCGGCCACGAAAGCATCCCACGGATTGTCCATGGCCTGCTTCAGGCCGAGGGAGACGCGACGCTTGGACGGATCGACGTCCAGGACGACGACGTCCACTTCCTGAGAGGTGGAGACGATCTTGCCGGGATGGACGTTCTTCTTGGTCCAGGACATTTCCGAGACGTGGACCAGGCCCTCAACGCCGGCTTCCAGCTCCACAAAGGCGCCGTAGTCAGTGATGTTGGTGATGCGGCCGGTGAACTTGGCACCCATCGGATACTTGGCTTCCACGCCGTCCCAGGGATCGGACTGGAGCTGCTTCATGCCGAGCGAGATGCGCTGGGTGTCGGGGTTGATCTTGACGATCTGGACCTTCACCGAGTCGCCCACGGCCAGGACCTGGCTGGGGTGATTGACGCGCTTCCAGCTCATGTCGGTGACATGGAGCAGACCATCGATGCCGCCCAGGTCCACGAAGGCCCCGTAGTCGGTGATGTTCTTGACGACGCCGTCGCGGATTTCGCCTTCCTGCAGCTGGGAGACCAGCTCGGTGCGCTGTTCGGCGCGGGCTTCTTCCAGGATGGCCCGGCGCGAGACAACGATATTGCCGCGGGGACGGTCCATCTTGAGGATGGCGAAGGGCTGTTCCTTGCCCATGAGCGGGCCGACGTCGCGGACCGGACGGATATCCACCTGCGAACCGGGGAGGAAGGCCGAGGCCCCGCCCAGATCGACGGTGAAGCCACCCTTCACGCGGCCGACGATGGAACCCATGACGGGCTCGTTCTTTTCATAGACGCCTTCAAGACGGGTCCAGGCCTCTTCGCGACGGGCCTTGTCGCGGCTGATGACCGCTTCGCCCATGGCGTTTTCGACGCGCTCCAGGAACACCTCGACGGTGTCGCCAACCTTGATGGTGCTCTTGCCATCTTCGCCGACGCCGAATTCCTTCAGCGAGATCCGGCCTTCGGTCTTCAGACCGACGTCGATGATGGCGAAGTCCTTTTCGATGCCAACGACATCACCGCGGACAACGGTGCCTTCCATGAAGTCACGCCCGCCCATGGACTGGTCGAGCAGCGCGGCGAAATCGTCGCGCGTGGGATTGAGGCTCATAGACAATCTTTCAAGTCGAATGACGACGGCAACCGATCCCCAAAGGCGATCAGTCGGAGTCCCGGCGTCGGGTTAAGGGTTGCAACCGAGGGCGCAGGCGGACCTGCACCGGTGATTTGCCCGCGGCGACCGAGGGAAAGGCGCGGTTGGATTTGCCGAAGTCAGGATCTCTCCCAACGGGCGCGCGCCGCCTCGACGATGCGGCGGGCCGCATCGGCGGCGTGGTCTATAGTCATTTCGGAGGTATCCAGCAAGACGGCGTCGTCAGCCTGACGCATGGGCGATGCCGCCCGACCCCCGTCGCGCTCGTCGCGCTTGCGGATGTCTTCGAGGATGTCCTCAAGGGTGACCGGCTCTCCCTGTCCGGTCAACTGCTTCCAGCGGCGCTCAGCCCGGACCTCTGGACGGGCGGTGACGAAGAGCTTGGCCGGGGCTTCCGGGCAGATGACCGTGCCCATGTCGCGGCCATCCAGGACCGCGCCTTCAGGCCGCAGGCAGAAGGCCTTCTGCAGGCGGAACAGGGCATTGCGCACCGGCACATGGACCGCCACCCGGCTGGCCAGTTCGCCGGCAGCCCGGGTACGGAACGCCGGGTCGGAGAGCTGCTCGACGGTGAGGGCCTCGGCCACGGCTGTGGCGGCCTCGACATCGTCCAGATCCTTGCCCCCGGCTGCCAGGAGGCCGCCCACCGCCCGGTAGAGCAGACCGGAATCCAGCATCTGGACCCCGTGATCGGCCGCCAGGCGCGAGGCTATGGTGCCCTTGCCCGAGGCCGCAGGGCCATCCACCGTAATGACGAAGGGGGGCTTCATACCTCGGTGAGGCTCCCGCCAAGACCCTGGATCATGCTGACAAAGGTCGGGAAGCTGGTGGCGATCATCTCCGGTTCGTCCACCGTGATCGGCTGATCCGAGGCCAGACCCATGACCAGATGGCTCATGGCAATGCGGTGATCGCCCTTGGTCACCACCTGGGCACCGCCTTTGGCCGGATGATTGGCCCGGGCCGTGCCCAAGACGATCAGGCCCTCCGGCTCTTCCTCGACCGCGATGCCGCTGGCGGCGAGGCCGGCGGCCATGAGGGCGATGCGATCGCTTTCCTTGACCCGCATCTCGCCGATGCCGCGCATCTGGGTAGCGCCCTCGGCATGGGCGGCAGCGACGGCGAGGATGGGATATTCGTCAATCATGGACGGTGCCCGCTCCGGCGGGACCGAAACTCCGCGCAGGGGGCCGTAGCGAGCGGTGATGTCCCCCACCAGCTCCCCGCTCTCTTCCCGCTCATTGGTGATGGTGAGGTCGGCGCCCATCTCCAGCAGGGTGGCAAACAGGCCCGTGCGCAGGGGATTGAGCAGGACCCCCTCCACCGTCACCTCAGAGCCCGGCACGATCAGGGCCGCGACAATGGGAAAGGCCGCCGAGGACGGATCCCCCGGAACCCTTACCCGGGTCCCGCTCAGGCTCTGGCCGCCAGGCAGTTCGATATGGCGCACCCCGGCGCGGTCCTCCACCAGGACCTGGGCCCCGAAGCCGCGCAGCATGCGTTCAGTATGGTCGCGGGTGGCTTCTGGCTCGATGACATGGGCCCCGCCGGTCGCATGGAGGCCCGCCAGCAGGACGGCGGACTTCACCTGGGCCGAAGGTTCCGGCAGGCGATATTCAAGGCGGGTGAGATTGCCCCCCTGAAGGGTCAGGGGCAGGCGGCCATTGGACCGGCCCAGAAACTTCGCCCCCATGTCGATCAGCGGCTTCATGACCCGGTTCATGGGGCGGCCCCGCAGGGAGGCGTCACCGGTGAAGGTCGCCGCGAGATCAAAGCCTGCGGCGGCCCCCATGATCAGGCGCACCCCGGTCCCGGCATTGCCGCAGTCGATGACGTCTGCCGGCTCGGCAAAGCCGCCCTTGCCCTCGACCCGCCAGTGACCTTCGCCCAGGCGTTCCACACTCGCCCCGAAGGCACGCATGGCCGCGGCAGAGCGTTTGACATCCTCGCCCTCCAGCAGGCCTTCCACCTCGGTCACGCCGCTGGCCAGGGCCCCGAAGATCAGGGCCCTGTGGGAAATCGACTTGTCGCCCGGGGCGCGCACGCGGCCCCGCAGCGGGCCGCCGCGATGCGCGGTCAGTCCAGCTGGCGTCATGGAAATGCCAAGCCTCCTCCGGCTCGTTCGTTTTCGAGGGGCTTTGCTTTTGACAGCGGCGCCTGCGCGTGGCAAGGGAGCCCGCTTCAATAGTCCCCTTAATTCCAGAGGCTTGCCCTTGGCCAATCCCGAACTGGGTGCAAAGCAAATTTGCCCCAACTGCCAAGCCAAATTCTATGATCTGCAACGGCGCCCTGCCGTCTGCCCCAAGTGCCTGAACGAGTTCGATCCTGACGAGGCGGTTCGCAACCGTCGCGTCCGCGCTCGTGCGGCACCTGTGGACCACGATCAGGACGATACCGAAGATCAGGTCCGCGCCAAGCCCGATGCGGAGGACGAGGACGAAGAAGAAATCGTCACCCCGGCCATCGACGAAGTTGTCGACGAGCCGCCGCTGCTGTCCACCGACGATGACGACGATGACGCCGAACCGGCCGCTGCGCCGGAAGACGAACTCGCCGGCTTCCAGGAGGACGAAGAAGGCCTGGACGATGACGATGCCGACGTGCCCTTCCTTGAAGACGAGGACGAGGACGACTTTGACGACACGGAAATCGACGGTCTGCCCGGCGAGGGTGACCCCGACGACCTGTAAAATCAGGGCCTTGATCAGCCCGCTGAAAAAATCCTTTCAGCGGGCTTGATCAGGCTTCCCTGTCGGACTAGGTTCCGCGCCTCTTCGGGGGGCGACCACCGAAGACCCGAGACCTCGGGGCTATAGCTCAGCTGGTAGAGCGCTTGAATGGCATTCAAGAGGTCAGCGGTTCGACTCCGCTTAGCTCCACCATAAGGCCCGCATCCTACCGGATGCGGGCCTTTCCATTTCGGCCTTGGTCTTGCCCCTGGAACCAGGGTGACGCCTATTGTCTCAGGCCGTTCGCAGGGGCCGGGTTTGGGGGGATGCCGTGGACAATCATCATGGAGCTGGCCTGACCGCCGCCTTGCTGCTGGCCCTGACCCTCGTTGGGTGCGCGCCGGCAAACGAAGGGCCGGCCGAGCCTGCACCGGCGGGTGTCGGCATGGCCTCCTCCATTCCCGTGGCCCACACCCCGCCCGGGGGCTATGGAAAGGCGTTTCCCGCCCCCGTCCTGTCGCGTTGCACAGAACCCCTGGCGCCGGGGGCACCGGACCTGCGGGGAAT
>CAIYZB010000431.1 GCA_903930545.1 uncultured Alphaproteobacteria bacterium | reverse complement strand
TGACTATGATGGTCTGGCCGTGCGCTCCGCCACCAAGGCCGACAAGGATGTCATCGCCGCCGCCACCAATCTGAAGGTCATCGGCCGGGCCGGGATCGGGGTCGACAATGTCGATATCCCCGCCGCGACCTCCAAGGGCATAGTGGTGATGAACACCCCCTTCGGCAATTCCATCACCACTGCCGAACATGCCATCGCCATGATGTTCGCCCTGGCCCGCCAGCTGCCCGCCGCCGATGCCTCCACCCAGGCCGGCAAGTGGGAGAAGAACCGCTTCATGGGGGTCGAGCTCTATGCCAAGACCCTGGGCCTGATCGGGGCCGGCAATATCGGCGGCATCGTCGCCGACCGCGCCAATGGCCTGAAGATGAAGGTCGTGGCCTATGACCCCTTCCTCTCGGCCGAGCGCGCTGTGGAGATCGGGGTGGAGAAGGTCGAGCTGGACGAGCTTCTGGCCCGGGCGGACGTCATCACCCTGCACACCCCCCTCACCGACAAGACCCGCAACATCCTGTCTGCCGAGGCCCTGACCAAGGTCAAGAAGGGCGTCATGATCATCAACTGCGCCCGTGGTGGCCTGGTGGATGAAGCCGCCCTGCGCCAGGGGCTGGACTCCGGCCATATCGGCGGCGCGGCCTTTGACGTCTTTGTCGAAGAACCCGCCAAGGACAATGTCCTGTTCGGGGCCGAGAACTTCATCGCCACGCCTCACCTCGGGGCTGCGACGGTGGAAGCCCAGGAGAATGTCGCCCTGCAGGTGGCCGAGCAGATGAGCGACTATCTGCTCACCGGGGCCGTGACCAATGCCCTCAACAGCCCCTCGGTGACCGCCGACGAGGCGCCGAAGCTGCGGCCCTTCGTGGCCCTGGCCGAGCGTCTGGGTGCCTTTGCTGGCCAGATGGTGGATGTCGAGGTCAAGGCCGTGGACATTGCCTATGAGGGCGAGTGCGCCAAGCTCAATACCCGCCCCCTGACGGCCGCCGCCCTGGCCGGGGTCATGCGGCCCATGCTGGCCGAGATCAACATGGTCTCCGCCCCCGCCGTGGCCAAGGAACGGGGCATCACCATCTCGGAGTCCAAGCAGGACGACAGCCCGATCTATGAGAGCCTGGTGCGGATCACCGTCACCACCACCCTGGGCAAGCGCTCCTTCGCCGGTTCGGTCCTGGCCGGCACCCCGCGGGTGGTTGAGGTCAAGGGCATGGATCTGGACGCGCCCTTCGGCCCCACCATGCTCTATGTGAACAACCTCGATAAGCCGGGCTTCATCGGCAATCTCGGGGCCCTGCTCTCCGATGCCGGGGTCAATATCGCCACCTTCAATCTCGGCCGGGTCTCCGCCGGGGAAGACGCCATTGCCCTGGTGGGTGTTGACCAGGATCCGGGCGACGCCCTGCTCACCAAGATCCGCGCCCTGCCCCATGTGAAGGAAGCCCGCACCCTGCGGTTCTAGAACAGGTCACCTGGGACATGGTATCTTCAGGCCATGTCCCAGACCCCTGCCCGCAGGGCCGAGGCGGAACTGACCGCCTTTGGTCTCAGCCTCCCCGAGACGGATATCGCCCCGGGATTTGGCACGACCCGCTATATGCGCGTGGCCGGCAAGGGCTTTGCCGTCTTCGGCGACAGGGGCGAGACGGCGGATGATTTCACCCTGACGGTAAAGCTGCCGATCTCTGCAGAGATGGCCAGCGACCTTCCTTTCGTGCGCGAAAGCCGGGGCTGGTACAAGCAGCACAACTGGGTCATCGCCCATTTCGGGCCGGATGACGATGTCTTCGCCGAGCTGGACACCCTGAAGGCCTGGATGCGCCAGAGCTATGTGGCGGTGGCCCCAAAGCGGCTGGGGCGGATGGTCTGACGCCTTTGGCGTCGATTCAAAATCCACCGAAGATTGTAAAAAATCACAACACGACTAAGGATGAGGTATTGACTTGAAAACCTATCCAGTTGGGTTATTTTGTGAATGTCCACGGTCCTGCGAGGCTCGGGCTTTCGGGTTGTGATCTATGCCAATGATCACACCCCGGCTCATGTCCACGTCTTTGGGTCAGGGGAGGCCAAGGTCGATCTGGTGGGCACCGATGGTCGTCCGCAGCTGATCTGGGTTTTCGGAATGACGGTGGGTGAGGTGAGAAAGGCCATGCAATTGGTGGACGATCATCAGGCGCTGCTGCTGGAGGCTTGGGCTCGAATCCATGGCTGAACTCACTGACCTTGCTATCCAGCGCGCCCTGGCCCGTGGGGCAGAGGCTGCGGTCCGTGAGCCCAGGGCTCTGGATGCCCATTTCGATGCCGCACAGGGTCGTGTTGTGATCAATCTGACCAATGGATGCACCCTGGCTGTTCCGACCGCACTTTGTCAGGGACTTGAGGGGGCCAGCCCGGCGGATCTCGCTCAGGTCCAGGTTGCGGGATCGGGTCTTCACTGGCCGAGCCTGGACGTGGACCTGTCCGTGCCCGGGCTTGTCGCGGGTCTGTTCGGCTCTCGTAATCACATGGCGCGGCTGGCTGGACGGACGACGTCTCCGGCCAAGGCCGCGGCTGCCCGGGCAAATGGGGCACTCGGCGGTCGACCCAGGAAGCTCAAGTCTCTTCCCTGAGCCCTAGTGAAAATCACGGCTGGGCTGGAGGCGGTCCGGGCCGGGGCCGGAGGTTTCATCCTGCAGGCGGGCTGTCATGTGGCTCAGGTCTGTAAAGCGCTGGGCCACCAGATGCACCACCCCCTCCACATTCTGTAACTGGCCATGGACCGCCAGGATCGAGGCGCCCATGACGGTGCGGCGATTGGCGGTGAAGACGTCCTTCCAGATGACGATATTGGACGCGCCGGTCTCGTCCTCCAGGGTCATGAAGACCACGCCATTGGCGGTGCTCGGTCTCTGCCGGTTCAGGACCAGGCCGGCAACCCCCGTCCGGCGGCCATTCTTCAGGTCAGCCAGACTGGCCGCCGTCACCGTGCCCAGGCTGGTGAGGTGGGGGCGGAAGAAGCTGCAGGGGTGGGCTTTCAGGGACAGGCGCGTGGTGCGGTAGTCCTCCCGCACCTGGACCGGCAGGCTCATCAGGGGCAGCTGGACCTGAATCTCCTTGCCCCGGGCCCCGGAGATCAGGGGGGTCTCGGTGCCGGTCCTCAGGTCCAGGCCCTTGACCGCCCAGAGGGCCTCGCGGCGACCATAGCCCAGACCGGCCAGGGCATCGGCCTCGGCCAGGAGTTCCAGGCTGCGGCGGGTCAGGCCAGGGGTGCGGGCCAGGGCCTCCAGGCTCTTCGCCCCCTCATTGCGGGCCTGGATCAGGGCCCGGGCCTCAGCCTCGGACAGGCCCTTGATCTGGCGCAGGCCCAGACGCATGGCCCTCAGCCTGTGGCCGGGGCGGTCTTCGAGGGTGCAGTCCCAGTCACTGGCCATGAGGTCGGCAGGGCGGACCTCCACCCCGTGTTCCCGGGCATCGCGCACCAGCTGGGCGGGGCTGTAGAAGCCCATGGGCTGGCTGTTGATCAGGGCGGCACAGAAGGCATCGGGCCAGCGCCACTTCATCCAGGCCGAGGCATAGACCAGAAGGGCAAAGCTGATGGCGTGGCTTTCGGGAAAGCCATAGGAGCCGAAGCCCTCGATCTGGCTGTAGCAGTCCTGGGCAAAGGCCTCTTCATAGCCCCGCTCGATCATGCCGCTCAGGAAGCGGTCCTTGTAGCGGTTGACGCTGCCATGGTTGCGGAAGGTGGCCATGGCCCGGCGCAGGCCATCGGCATCATTGTCGCTGAACTGGGCACCTTCGATGGCGATCCGCATGGCCTGTTCCTGGAACAGGGGCACGCCTAAGGTCTTTTTCAGGATCTGTTCCAGCTCGTCCTGGGGATGGGGGAGCGAGGGACGGGGAAAATTGACCGGCTCCTGGCCACTGCGGCGGCGTAGATAGGGATGGACCATATTGCCCTGGATGGGACCGGGCCGGACAATGGCCACCTCGATCACCAGATCGTAGAATTCCCGGGGCTTCAGTCGCGGCAGCATGGACATCTGGGCCCGGCTTTCCACCTGGAAGACCCCGACGGAATCTGCCCGGCAGAGCATGTCATAGACCTCCGGCTGTTCAGGCGGGATCTCGGCAATGTCGGTGATCTTCCGGCCATCCTCCGGCGGGATCATGTCCAGGCCCCGCTTCAGGGCCGTCAGCATGCCAAGCGCCAGGACATCGACCTTCATCAGGCCCAGGGCATCGATGTCGTCCTTGTCCCACATGATGAAGGTGCGGTCCTTCATCACCGCATTGCCGATGGGCACGGTCTCGTCCAGGCGACGCCGGGTCAGGACAAAGCCCCCCACATGCTGGGACAGGTGGCGGGGAAAACCCAGCAGTTCGCTGGCCAGGGTCACGGCCCGGTGGATGTCGGGATTGTCCGGATCCATCCCGGCCTGACGGATATGCTCCTCGGGCAGGGAACTGCCGCCATAGCCCCAGACCATCCCCGCCAGGGCCCCGGTGACATCCTCGGTCAGGCCCAGGACCTTGCCTACCTGGCGGATGGCCATCTTGGGGCGGTAGTGGATCACGGTGGCGACAATGGCCGCCCGCTCCCGGCCATAGCGGCGATAGATGTACTGCATGACCTCCTCCCGGCGCTCATGCTCGAAATCCACATCGATGTCCGGGGGTTCGCCCCTCTGTTCGGAGATGAAGCGGGAAAACAGCAGGTCATGGTTCTTGCGGGTGGGGTCCACCGAGGTGATGCCCAGACAGAAACAGACCAGGGAATTGGCCGCTGATCCCCGGCCCTGACAGAGGATGTCCTGGTCCCGGGCCCAGCGGACAATGTCGTGGACGGTGAGGAAATAGTTGGGGAACTGGCAGCGCTCGATCAGGTCCAGCTCGTGCTCGATCTTGCGCGCATCCTGGGGCCGGATGCCCTTGGGAAACCGCCAGGCCGCCCCTTCCCAGGTCAGGTCGGTCAGGTGGCCCATGGCGGTCTTGCCCTCAGGCACCGGCTCGCCGGGATATTCGTATTTCAGGTCTGACAGGTCGAAGCCGATGCGCTGGGCAATCTCGGTGCTGCGCTCCACCACCCCGGGAAAGCGGGCAAAGAGCCGGGCCATTTCGGCCGGTGACTTCAGATGCCGCTCGGCATGGGCCTGGAGCCTCAGGCCCGCCGCCTCCAGGGTGCAGCCCTCGCGGATACAGGTGACCACATCCTGCAGGGGCCGCCGGTCGGGGCGGTGATAGAGGACGTCCCCCACCGCCACCATGGGCACCCGGGTGCTGGTGGCCAGCGCCGCCAACTGGGACAGGCGCTGCAGGTCCCGCGCCCCATAGGCCCGGGCGGCGGCCAGCCAGACGGAGCCGCGCAGTTCGCCCTGCAGATGCTCCAGATCCCGGCGGAAGGTCTCGTCCAGGCGAGGGGGCGGGACCACCAGGAAGAGCTGGCCCTCGGCATGGGCCAGGACATCCTCCCGGGTGATCTGGCACTGGCCCTTGACGGTGCGTCTCTGGCCCAGGGTCAGGAGCCGGGTCAGGCGGCCATAGGCCTCCCGGTCGGTGGGATAGCAGAGCAGGCTGGGGGAACCGTCATTGAGGTCCAGGCGACAGCCGGTGAGGACCCTCAGGCGGTGATCGGACGGTGGCAGGTCGCGCAGGGCGCTCCAGGCCCGCACCACCCCGGCCAGACTGTTGCGATCGGTGAGGCCAATGGCTTCCAGCCCCAGGGCCGCCGCCGTCAGGACCAGTTCCCAAGGGTGGGAGGCCCCCTGGAGGAAGGAGAAGTTGCTCAGGGTCTGAAGCTCGGCATAGCGGGTCATGAAAAGAGGCCATGCATCCACCACCGGGCCGCAACGGCCGGGTCATAGAGCCCGGCCCGGAAGATCCAGAACCGCGCGCCGGCCTCGTCCTCCAGGCGGTAATAGTCCCGCACATGGCTGACGCTGACGGTCTCGATGGGACCGCGCCACCATTCCTCGCCGATTCGTTCGGGGCCCTCGGCATGGCGCACCCGGTGCACCTGACCGCGCCAGCGGAACTGGCGGGGGGGATCATCGGGGGTCAGGGCAATGACGCCCTCCACCGGCTCGGGACTGCGGAACAGGCGCAAGGGCCGCGGCTGGAGGGGGTCCCAGCTGCGGGTCGCGGTGCGGCTCAGGACGGGGCCCGGACGCACCGAGCGTTCGGGGACATGGCTGTCCACCGGGGTGCTGCGCCAGACCCGCTCTGGACCCAGCCGGTTGGTCAGGCGATCCAGCAGGGGCACCAGTCCATCCTCCGGAGCATGGGTCCGGCCCGCCTCCAGCCCGATCTGGCGACCGGTGATGGTTTCCACCGCCTCGCCCCTCAGGGTCACCACCTCGATCCCGAAGCCGGGATCTATGGTCTCCAGCCGGGGATGGAACAGCCGGGCGATCCGCACCGGGTCCCGGGCCGCGGCGGCGAGGCCCAGGCTGAGGCTCTCAGGGCGGCCATCCACCCTGTGGAAGGTCAGTTCGAAGCGCCGCGCCCCCTGGCCGGAGGTTTCCAGCCGCGCACAGAGCCGTGCGGTGACATCGGTGGTGATCCGTTCCAGGTCTGACAGCGTGCTCACCGGCTCGGCCAGGGCCAGACGGGCGAACCAGGGGCTGGGGGGGCGACGATAGGTCAGGGCCTCGCGGCTGCGGCCCAGGGCCTGGTCCAACCGGGTCAGGACCCCGATCCCGAAGCGACGGGTCAGGGGGGCTCTGGGCAGGTCCATGATCTGGTCCAGACGGTGGATGCCCAGCCGACGGATCTGGGCGGTGTCGGCGGGGTCCAGACGCAGGGATTCCGGGGGCAGGGGGGCCAGGGCCCGGGCCTGTTCCCCGGGGGAGGCGATCACCTCGTCCGGCCCGAACCGGGCCAGGGCCCAGGCGGCACCCGGGGTATCGGCTATGGCCAGGCGAACCCCCAGACCATTGGTCTTCAGGCGGTGTCCGAAATCCTGCATCAGGCCTGGCTCGTCTCCCCAGAGGTGATCCACCCCGCTGATGTCCAGGAACAGGCCATCCGGCGGGGCCGGGGCCACGGCGGGGGAAAAGCGCACACACCAGTCCACCAGGGCGGCAAGGGCCCGGTCATCGGCCTCGGGCTCGGCATCGGCCAGGTGCAGGTCAGGCACCAGGGCCATGGCGTCGGCCACCTTCTGACCGGCAAACAGGCCCAGGGCGAGGGCGGCCTCATCCAGGTCATGGATCCGCCGCACACCCTTGCTGGCCAGGACCAGGACCAGGGGCTCAGGCGGAGCGCTGGAAGGGTGTCGCCGGTACCAGTTCGCCAGCGCCCAGTGGGGCGACCAGGCGCAAAGGATGCGTCCCATCTTGAGCCTCATGGCTATAGGCGTGATCGGCTTCGAACAGCCAGGTCCCGGGTCGTCCCCCCCGGCAGCGGTCGAGACTGGCCTGCCAGCGGGGCGGGCCCAGGCCGAACTCCCCCGGTGGCGGCAGGCTGGGGGCCGGGCGGATCCGCCAGCGGCTGGCCGCTGCGCTACCGGTCCCCGTGGCAGGACTTGCCCCGCCCCAGGGTTTGCGGTGGATGACCAGACCGGTGGAACCCCGGGCCTCACAGGCCAGTTGCAGGCGTCGTCCGGCCACCAGGTCGACGGCATCCACCTCGATGAAGACCGCACTGATCCCCACCGTGGCCAGGGCGTCCTCGGCCACGGCCAGGGCCTCGGCCTCGTCCCGGGCACAGACCTGGATCAGGCGGTCGGCGGGAAAGCCCAGACCCGCCAGACCGGGGGCAAAGAGGTCGTCGCGCCTTAAGATCCAGACCGCCTCGCCCCGCCGGGTCAGGGGGGCGGCCAGCAGGGCGGCAAAGGCGGCGGGACAGGCGGAGGTCTCGGCCTCCATCCCCTCGCCGGTAAAGGCGTGCCATTGGCCCAGGGGCAGGCCACCGCCGGGGAAACAGTCATCCAGCCGGGCGTCTCCCAGGCTCATCACCCCGGCGCGGTTGCGTCCGTGGGACTCCATCTGGCTGATCTTCGCCCGGAGGGCCTTCATCTGCCCATCGCGAAAACCGGACATTGTCTTCATCCTCATGTTCTTATTTTGTTCTAGTCCAGAGTCCTCAGGAGTCAATTGACCTCTGCTCTTGACCCCCGGCGGTTCCCGACGGAATCCTGCATCAGGCGCGCAGACGCCGCGGAGGCGACCATGATCCCCCAGTTCCGAGCCGCGTGTCTGGCCCTGGCCCTCTTCTGTCTCCCGGGGCTTGCCGAGGCGGCGGTGGTGAAGGTCGAAGGCGGAGCCCTGGCCGGGACCGAGGCCAATGGCATCAAGATCTGGCGCAACATCCCCTATGCCGCCCCGCCCGTCGGGCCCCTGCGCTGGGCCCCGCCGGCCCCGGTGGTGGCCTGGAGCGGCGAGCGGGACGCCACCCGCAACGGCGTCTCCTGCATCCAGCCCATGAACCGGGACGGCTCGCCCAATTCCGGCAGTGCCAATGGCCCCATGAGCGAGGATTGTCTGCAACTGAACGTCTTTGCCCCGGCCAATGCCAGACAGGCCCCGGTCATGGTCTGGCTGCATGGGGGATCCCACCGCTATGGCGCGGGCTGGATCTATGACGGCAGCAATTTCGCCCGCGACGGGGTGATCCTGGTCAGCCTCAACTATCGCCTCGGTCCCATGGGCTATTTCGCCCACCCCGCCCTGACCGCCGAGGCGGGTTCCGGTCCGGTGGGCAATTACGGCCTGATGGACCAGCTGGCCGCCCTGGCCTGGGTGAAGCGCAATATTGCCGCCTTTGGGGGAGATCCGAAGAAGGTGACCCTGTTCGGGGAAAGCGCCGGGGGCGGATCCACCCTGGCCCTGCTAGCCACACCAAGGGCAAAGGGCCTGTTCCGCTCGGCCATTGTCCAGTCCGGCGGGGGCTGGAGCCGCGAGAGCGGTCTGGCCGAGCATGAGGCCGAGGGCGTGAAGACCACAACGAGCCTGGGCCTGACCAATCCTGACGCCGAGGCCTTGAGGGCGATCCCGGCCGAGGCCCTGAGCCAGGCCGCCAGTGGCAGTTTCGGCCCCTTTGTGGATGGACAGCTCCTGCCGCGAACCCCGACCGTCGCCTTCGCCACCGGCAAGGCGATCGATGTGCCCCTGATCATAGGATCCAATTCCGGGGAGGATTCCCTGATGCGGGAACTGGGCCTGGCCCCTGGCGGGCTGGACAAGGCGGCAGAGACCGAGATGCGTCAGGCCTTCACCGACCGGGTCTTCGGGGCCCCGGCCCGCTGGATCGCGGCCCGGGCTTCAAAGGGCAAGCCCGCCTGGCTCTATCACTTTTCCTATGTCGGCTCCCGGTTCCGGCCCATGGGCATGACCCGGGCCGCCCATGCTGCCGAGATCCAGTATGTCTTCGAATACTGGGGCCGCCGCACACCGCTCTCGGCCGTCGCTCCCGATGACCGGGCCATGGCCACCCTGATGCATTCCTGCTGGGTGGCCTTTGCCACCACCCTGGTCCCCAGCTGTGCCACGGGTCCGGCCTGGCCCGCCTATGGACCAGGCAGCGACCAGCTGATGGAATTCGGTATGACCAGCGGGGTGCGCACCGGATTCCGCAAGCCCCAGCTGGACATCCTCGATGCCACTGTCCTGCCCACCCTGACCCGGCCGGAGATCTCGAAATGACTCTGCTCAACCTGACCCTGATCAACCGTCGTCTGGGCCAGTATGGTCTGGTCTGGATCCTCCTCTATGGCCTCGTCCTGGCCAGCGGCCTGATCGCCACCTATCTCGGCGACCGGCCCTATATCGAGGTGGCCAATATCCTGCTCCAGGTCGCCTTCTGGGCAGTTGGCGGGGTCCTGGTCCTGTTTGCCGGGGCCTCGGTCCTGCAGAGGGAAACCGTGCTCACCCATGCCACCCTGTGGGTCCTGGCCCTGATCCTGACCCTGCCCCTCTTCTGGGCACCGGTCCTGGGCGTGGTGACAGGCGCCTGGGTGACCCAGGTCTCCATTGAATACTCCAGCGTCTATGCCGGTTTCCGCATCCTGGTGGGACGCCTGATCTTCGGGGTCACGGAAAGCGTCCTGGGCAGTCCCATGGTGGATGCCGGCTGGGCTTTCATGCAGGTCTTTGCGGGGGTCGTCGGCTTTGTCTCTGCGGCAGGCCAGGTCTGGATCACTGTCCAGCGTCTGGGCCGCACCCCGGTGCATGAACCCGCAGGTTCTTGACCCCAGGGCCGCGAATACGGCTATCCGATAGGCAACCCGCCGTCCGGAGGCCCCATGTCCCAGACCCTTGCTGACCTGATCGTGATCTTCGGCGGGACCGGCGACCTCGCCCAGAGGATGCTGTTTCCCTCCCTCTATTTTCTGGATGCTGACGGATTCCTGGCACCGGAATTCCGCATCGTGGCCGCCGCCCGGGCCGAGCTCTCCCGCGAGGCCTTCACCGCCCAGGTGCGCGAAGCCATTGATCGCCGCGCCGAGGTCCCTCTGGACGAGGCGGTCTGGACCCGGTTTGCCGCCCGCCTGGACTATGTGGGGGTGGATGCCACCACCGCCGCCGGGGCCGAGACCCTGAAGACCGTGGTCGGTGCGGCCAAGGCTCCGATCTTCTTCCTGGCCGTCTCTCCCAGCCTCTATGGCCGCATCTGCCGCGCCCTGGGGGGCTCGGGCCTTGCCGGACCCCACAGCCGCATCGTGCTGGAAAAGCCCATTGGCCGGGACCTGCATTCCTCCCGGGCCATCAATGACGCCGTGGGGGATGTCTTCCGGGAGGACCGGGTGTTCCGCATCGACCACTATCTGGGCAAGGAGACGGTCCAGAACCTGATTGCGCTCAGGTTCGCCAATACCCTGTTCGAGCCCCTGTGGAACAACCTGACCATCGATCACGTCCAGATCACCGTGGCCGAGACCGAAGGGGTGGGGGAACGCTGGCCCTATTATGACGAGTACGGGGCCCTGCGCGACATGGTCCAGAACCACATGCTCCAGCTCCTGTGCCTGGTGGCCATGGAGCCCCCCGCCGACATGGAGCCGGACTCGGTCCGCAACGAAAAGGTCAAGGTCCTGCGCAGCCTGCGCCCCATCACCCGGGGCGAGGTCCAGGCCTCCAGCGTCCGGGGCCAGTACACTCCCGGCGTTGTTGGGGGGAAACCCGCAGCGGGATACGAGGCCGAGCGGGGTCAGGTCTCCGCCACCGAGACCTTTGTGGCCCTGAGGGTCGATATCGATAACTGGCGCTGGGCCGGGGTGCCCTTCTTCCTGCGCACCGGCAAGCGCCTGCCGGAGCGGCGCACCCAGATCGCCATCCAGTTCAAGGGTGTGCCCCACTCCATCTTCGGCGGGGCGGCGAGGGCCGATCTGGTGGCCAATCGTCTGGTCATCGACCTGCAGCCGGACGAGGACATTGCACTCACCCTGATGAACAAGGCGCCGGGCCTGTCTCAAGGCGGCATGCGGCTTCAGGCCCTGCCTTTGTCCCTGTCCCTGCTGAAGGCCTATAGCGGCCCCAATGCCCGGCGGCGCATCGCCTATGAGCGCCTGATCCTGGATGTGATCCACGGAAACTCCACCCTCTTTGTCCGTCGCGACGAGGTGGAACAGGCCTGGAGCTGGATCGATGGCGTGGCCGATGCCTGGGCCGAGGCCGGCATGATCCCCAAACCCTATGCCGCCGGCAGCTGGGGCCCCTCCGGCGCCTTCGCCCTGATCGAACGCTCGGAACGGGCCTGGTCGGATTGAGCTGAGCCCAGTCTGAAATTCAGAGTTGTGTTTATGGTTTGTTCTGCTATCTATCCGGGAAACCGGGGAGGGCGGAATGGACAGTCAGGACAACGGCAAAGAGGTCCCGAACGATTGGGGAACGAAGTCCCTGGTGATCTATGAGCAGTCCCGCCATTTCCGGGTCGTTCTCGCCGAGGGAGCTGTCGGGGGGATCTCACCGAGGGGTCGGGTGAGCTTCGCCTTCTATAATGAACGGGTGCCGATACCCCAGTACACCGAGCTCCAGATCGATCGTGAAGGGCTTTCGGCGGAAGTCCCCCTCGATGAAACTCCCGGCCTCCTCCGGGAGGTTGAGGTCCAGATCACCATGGGGCTGGAAGAGGCGGAAGACTTCGCTAGCTGGCTGACCACGCGGGTTGAACGCGTAAGGCGGATCGTCGATCAGGGCGGCGAAGATGTCTGACATCGCCTTCACATCCGGTCGCATCGCGCCGGGGTGGCAGCTCTCACACACTTTCCCCAGACGATACTATCTCCCCCGTTCGGCCAGGGTGTGGCCACCCCGACGACCCCAGGTATCGCCGTTTTTGAGCGGCTGGGTCTTTCTCATCGCCGTGGTCGTGACCTTGGTCATGACGGTGGTGCTTGGACTGCTTTTCTCCACGCCGATCTGAGACCTCAACGGCCGGAAATCAGGGTCAGACGCTCTGGCCCGAGATAGGGATGGACAACGGATGGCGTCCACAGATTTGACCGCCAGGAAACAGTACCGGTTCCGTGATCCTCGACCCCTCGGGGGAGCCGCCGCCGTCTTCCTGTATCTGTATCTGATCGCCTTCAGCTTCCATGGCGTGGCGGTCATTCTGACGCTCCCGGGACAGACTGGCCCAAATGGCAGTGAGGGTCCGTCTGCCGACCTGATCGATCTGCTGGATAATTTCACTAAGCTCGTCTATCTGCTCGCCCTCGCCTTGGCGGCATTTGTGGTTCTCAAATGGACCTATCGGGTCGTGGCCAATGCGCGCCTGTTTGATCCAGCCATGCCCTTTCGCCCGGCTTGGGCGGTAGGCTGGCACTTCATCCCCTTGGGCAGCCTCTGGAAGCCCTTCGAGTATTTTGCTGAGGCGTGGCGTGTCAGCCAAATGCCGGTCCCATCGGCCATGGCCGGGGCGCCCCGAATCCTACGCTGGTGGTGGGGTCTGTGGCTGGTGAGCAATCTCTGCTCCAATTATTCTTTCAGCATTGGCAAGAATGTCGATGATGCCATGGCTGTAAGGGTGTCCGTCGGGCTTCTGCTGCTCGCTATTGCCCTTACCCTGCCCTTGACCCTGATCCTCGTGCGGATCATCCAGACCCTTGGAACCTGGCAGTGGGAGAGGCGGCCGCAGGACGAGGTCACGCAGGTGGAGATCTAGGTCGCGACCGGCGGATAGGCGTTGGTCCCGCCCCAGGGGTCCTCGACTTGACCCTCTCCCAGATAGGTCGGGCCGACGGGGACCTTGCCGGCACCGCCGGGGATGTCGAGGATATAGGTGGGCTGGCAGAGGCCGGAATAGTCGCCC